>CAKTTR010000053.1 GCA_934615645.1 uncultured Oscillospiraceae bacterium
GGCATTGGTCGCCCAGCGCCGCGGCCAGCGCCCCCAGCAACGCCGATGCCTTGACCCCGGCGCAGCGGCAGGGATTTGGGCTCCGGTGGGAAAACCAGCGGTCGACGTGCCCGGCGCGCCGGGCCGTCTTATACTGCAGCGCCGTGCCGCAGACGGCGCACCGCAGCAGCCCGGCCAGGGGATCGCGCAGCGTCTGCCCGCCGGGGACGGGGGCCGCGCCATGCCGCGCCGCTGCCTGCTGCCAGAGGTCTTCGGAGATGAGCGCCGGATGCTTGCCCGGCGCGGTCAGGACCTCCTCCGGCGGCGCCTTGCGCGCCCGGGGGCGGAATTGGCCCGTCGCCTCGTCAAATTCCTTGCGCTGGCGGTAGGCCCCATAGTGGACGCGGCCCAGATAGACATCGTTGTGCAGAATTTTTGCCACGCTGGTGGGGGGCCATTGGGCGCGGCCTGTGGCCGTCCGGCAGCCCAGGGCGGTCAAGCGCCGGGCGATCTCCGGGCAGCTGCACCCGGCGGCGTACCACTGGAAGATCAGCCGGACGACCGGCGCATCCCCATTGGGGACCAATGTCCGGTCCCGGCGGCCCCGGCGGAGAATGTCGTAACCAAATGGAGCACAGGGCGGCAGGTAATTTCCCGCCCCGACGGACTGCCGCACCCCCGCCTGCATCCGGCGTTTGATGGTTTTGTACTCGCGCCGGCTCATAAACAGGCCAAATTCGAAGTACTCTTCGTCAAATTCATTGTCCGGGTCGTAGGTTTTCGCCGGGGTGACAATGCACGTGCCGCTGCATTGAAACGCTTCGGCGACGGCGCCCTGGTCCTTCGTGTCGCCCCGGGCCAGCCGCTCCAGCTCGACGACCAGCACCCCCTGAAACAGCCCCCGCCGCACCGCCTGCAGCAGCCGCTGCATCTCCGGCCGGGCCGCGATGGAATCCCCGGAGACGACCTCCCGGTAGACCGCCCCGATCGCAAGCCCCCGCTCCTGGGCCAGTTGCCGCAGCCGCGCCTCGTGCCGCGCCAGCGTTTCCTCGATCGACGCCTCGGCGGCGTCCTTCCGCGATTTTCGCAGGTACATCGCATAGGCTTTTTCCATAAAACGCCTCCCTCAAATACGCCCTCTGGCCGGGCCGCAGAGCGGCCTTTGCTTTCAGCGTATGCGAAAAACAGGCGCAAAAAAACCAGCCCGCAGCGGCTGGTGGGGAAGGGGATCGACGGCGATATATAAAGATTTCGTTAAGAAAGAAAACGGCAAAGGATTCCCCTTGTCAGAGCAGCCGGAATTGTGCTATACTGTCCTCGAGAGATATTTGTTGGAAATGGGAATTCTGCACAATTTCATCTCCATAGAATCAGCAATTTTGACCAGAAGTAGTTTCAAAACGAAATGATTTTCCCACCACACGGCGCGCGTTCCGGCGTGGTCCGCGCGGCCTACAGGGGGATACGGAATGGAACAAAGTGAGTTAAAGGCGCTGCTGCAGATCATGGATGCGGCGCAAAAGCAGGAGCTGCTGGCGGTGCTCAGGGCCGTGACAGCTTGTAGCGAATGTAATCCAGAATTTCTTCTTGCTTCTCCGGCGGCAATTGGCTGAACAGCTGCAGGATCTCCTGATCCGGCTGCCCGGTCTGCGGCGGCTGCGGCGTGTCTGACTCGCCCAGCAGATAGAGCAGGTCGACCTGTAATCGGCGGGCATAGTCTGCCGCGACGGAGATTTTCGGCGTCCGCTGGCCGTTTTCATAGCGACAGATGACCTGTTTTGAGGTGCCAAGCAGGTCGGCCATCTCCTGCAGTGTATAGTGGCGCGCCTCCCGGATCGCGCGCAGGCGGGTCGCAAAGCTTTCTTTTTGCAATGGATCATCCCCCCTTTTTGGGAGATGGTATCACAAGAAAACGTCAATTGCAAGCTGAAATTGCAAGATTTTTTGCACAATCGTCACCCAAGTATTGACAAATTGTCCCACTTGTGATACGATATTATTGCACGATGTTTTTCTTTTGCCCAGAGTTCATGGGGCTTTTTCTTTTTATCGGGTTGTCACCAATTGGGCAATTTTTGGAGAACAATTTGTGCGGCCCCGAAACGGGTACACATTATAATATAATATACATACTATACCGTTTCGCACCCCCAGCATATCCGGCGGCCTGCCGCATAGGGATCGTCTGGGAGGTGATGCAATGCAAGAGAAGATGCACAGCCTGCGCTGGCAGGCGGGCAGCTATGAAGCGCGGGTCACCTGGCAGCAGACGGCAGACCCTTCGCGCCTGGCCCAGGCTGCGGCGCGCCTGCTGGCAGACCAGGCCGTTGCGCCGCCGTGCCCGACCGCCCAAACCGGCGGCGGCGACGCGGTAGTTTTAGAAAAATAGGGGGCACGACGATGCAGACGACAGAAGCTTTATACCGCTACGCCCGCAGCCGCGGGCACGCCGTTTACCGCCGCCCGCTGCGGCATACCCGGGCCATGTCCGTCCGGATGCCGGATGGGCGCTGCGCCATCGCCATCAGTAAGCTGCCCTTATCCGTCCGCCTGGAGCGGCGCTGCCTGGCCCATGAGCTGGGCCACTGCGAGACAGGCGCGTTTTACACCTACCGTGCCCAGGCTGCGGAGATCACCCGCTGTGAGCTGCGGGCCGAGCGCTGGGCCATCTGCTTTTTGATCCCGTATGACGAGCTCTGCCGCCAGATCGCGGCGGGCTTGCAGGTCCCCCATGCACTGGCCGAGCATTTTGAGGTCCCGGAAGCGATGGTGCTGGACGCCATCGCCTATTACAAGGCCATCGGCCTGACCGTGCCGGAGCCCACGCCATCGCCCAGCGCGACACAGCCGTAAAGGGCTGTATGGCCCGCAGGGGACGGGGCTCCTGCTCTGCGGCCAGCCGGGCAAGCCGCTCCTGTGCGGCGGGACGGGGAGCCAATCCGCCCTTTTGGAAATGCCCGCCCAGCTGCCCGACCGCCACGAAGCGGGGACGGCCAACGTCCCCGGCATCGCGGGCCTGCTTGCCGGACTGCAGTATATCCGCAACACCGGCGTGGAGACGATCCTGCGCCACGAGTGCCGGATGCGGGAGCAGGCGGCGCGGCTTTGCAGCCGGTTTGACCGGCTCCAGATCTTCACCGGGCCCCCCGGCAGCCAGACCGGCGTCCTGAGCCTTGTCTGCGCGGGGATGGATGCGGAGGACCTGGCCCAGCGCCTGGCCGCCCGGGAGATCTGCGTCCGCGCCGGGCTTCACTGCGCGCCCCTGGCCCACCGGACGGCCGGGACCTTTGAGACGGGGACGGTCCGCCTGAGCTTCAGCGCTATGAACCACCCGTGGCAGCTGTGCGCCCTGGAGCGTGCCCTTGCAGAAATTCTGGAATAACCGATGAGAACGCGCCTGTGCGGGAGCCCCGCCGGGCGCGCTTTTTGCGCCCCGGGGTTCCGGACGGGGGCGGGGACACAAAAAATTCACGCATTTGCCCTTGCTATTGCCGCCGGTTTGGGCTATAATATTTTATGATTACAATTGCCGCCAACGGGGCCAGGCATTGTAAAAAACAGGGTAAAGGTGGAGAAGCGACGGTGCGCGTGATTTTAAATTATTTCAGCGAATTTCTGCAAATGATCCCCACCATCGGCTTCTGGGATGTTCTGGATATCCTTGTCGTCGCCTTCATCGTATACAAGGGCATCAACATGATTCACAGCAGCGCCGCCTCCCGGATCATCCGGAGCATCGTCGCTTTGCTTCTGCTGACGGCGCTGACCAGCATTTTAAAAATGCGGTCGCTGAACTATATCCTGGATAAAATTCTCGAATTAGGCATCATCGCCCTCGTTGTCATTTTCCAGCCGGAGCTGCGCCGGGCGCTGGAGCGCTTCGGCGGCAGAAGTCTGCGCTCCATCTGGCAGGGCAAGCCCCAGGTGAGCCAGTATGAGGGCGTCATCGCCCAGGTCGTCATCGCCTGCGAGACGATGAGCCGGCAAAAGGTCGGCGCACTGATCGTCTTTGAACGGGAGACTTCCTTGAGCGAATTTTTTAAAACAGGCACGATCCTCAACGCCCAGGTCTCCTCGGAGCTGATCCGCAATATTTTCTTCCCCAAGGCGTCGCTGCACGACGGTGCGATGGTCATCCAAGGCGACCGCATCGCCGCCGCCGGCTGCGTGCTGCCCCTGTCTGAGAACACGCACCTGAGCAGCGATCTGGGGACCCGGCACCGCGCCGGGGTCGGCATGAGCGAGGTATCGGACGCGGTCGTCGTCATCGTCTCGGAGGAGAGCGGCGCGATCTCCGTCGCCCAGGGCGGGATGCTCAAGCGGCACCTGGCCCCGCAGATGCTGGAAAAGCTGCTGCGCAACGAGTTCATCGCCGACGAGGCGGACCGCCCCGGCGGCGTAACGGCGCGGCTGCGCCGGAGATTCGGCAAGGAGGGGGAGCGGCATGAAAAGAAATAAGATTCCCCGGATTCTCCTGGCCATGCTCATTTCCGTTTTTCTTTGGCTCTATGTCGTTACCGTGGTCGACCCGAACGACACGAAGGTCGTCTATAGCGTCCCCGTGACGTATGAGAATATGACGTCCCTGACGGACAACAACCTCGTCATGACCTCCGGTCAGAACGCAACGGTCACCCTGAAATTCTACGGCCGCCGATCCGACCTTAATAATCTCACCAGCGAGAGCCTGACCGTCACGGCGGATGTCTCCCGCATCAAGAGCGAGGGCGAGCAGAATTTGAGCTACACCGTGACCCTGCCAGACTCGGTCTCCAACAACAACGTCCAGCTGACAGAGCGAACTCCGTCGCGCCTGACGGTCGATGTGGAGCGCGCGGTGGAAAAACAGGTAGATGTCGCGGTGGACATTTCCAACGAAGTCGCCGACGGCTACGTCGCCGATCTGGAGGCGATGAAGATCTCCCCGGAGACGATTACCGTCTTTGGCCCCGAGGCTGAGGTCTCAAAGATCGATTCCGCCCGGGTCAGCCTGGATATCGGCGGCGTCACCGAGACGGTGGACAATAGTTTCCCCTACCAGCTGGTCGATGCCGACGGAAATGCCGTCAACACGACGAACTTCCGCTGCAGCGCCGACGCGGTCGATGTCACGCTGCTGGTCGAAAAGTATAAAGAAATTCCGCTGACACTGGAGCTCAAAGCCGGTGGCGGCGCAAAGGAGAAAGACGTCACCGTCACGCTGTCGCCCGCCTATATCACCATCTCCGGACCCAGCGCCATCGTCGATGCGATGGACAGCGTGTCCATTGGCACCCTGGATCTGGCATCGATGACGGAGATGACCGAGACGAAAACCTATGAGATCACCCTGCCGGATAACGTGACAAGCGTCTCCGGCCAGAACCAGGTGACAGCCCGGATCGTCCTAAACGGCCTGAGCACCAAGACGCTGGAGGTCGAAAACTTCAGTGTGAGCCACAAGCCCGACGGCCTGGATGCCACCATCGTCACGACGACCCTGGAGATCACCATCCGCGGCCCCAGTGACGAGATCGAGGCCATCACCGCCAAGGACTTGACGGTCCAGGGCGACCTGTCCGATTTCAGCCAGGCGGGGACGTATAAGATCCCCGTGACGGTCACCTCCAAGGATTTCCCCGGCGTCGGGATGATCGGCTCTGCCAGCATCACCGTGACGCTGCAATAGCCCGGCGCCCAGCAAGCACCAGGGCCCAAAATTAAGCCAAGCATGCCAAGCCTCAAGCCAAGGAAAGGAACGCAGCCTATGCGCCAGCAGGTGGAAGTGAAAAGTGTCGGCGCCGACGGCTACGCCCAGGTCGAAGCGGTCCGCCGCAGCGCCTGCAGCGGCGATTGCGACCATTGCGGCGGCTGCGCTTCGGCAAAGCAGCATGTCCTCGTCCGGGCGAAGAACCCCATCGGCGCAGCCGTCGGCGATCAGGTCATCGTCGAGACAAGCTCCCGGGCCATTTTAGGCGCGGCGGTCATTGTCTATCTCGTGCCCCTGGCGCTGCTGCTGTTGGGCTACGGGCTGGCCAGCGTCCTCGGCGCTGCCGTGTGGCTCTGCTGCCTGGCGGGGTTTTGCCTGGGGGTCTTGCTGGTCATTGCCTATAATCGTTACGTGACAAAGCGCGGGCGGCTGGAATTTACCATCACCGCCTTCGTGGGGCGCTAGGCGTGTTTGGCTATGTCCGCCCCCGGCGGGATACCCTCCTGGTCCGGGATTATGACCGCTACCGTGCCGCCTACTGCGGCCTGTGCCGCGCCCTGGGCAAGCGCTGCGGCTTTGCCGCCCGATTTTTGGTCAGCTATGATATGACATTCCTCTATCTGCTCCTCCGCGCCCCGGAGAAAGCAGGGGAGAGCCGAAAATGCCATTGCCCCGCCCATGTGACCCGCCGCAGCTGCGAGCTCGGCGGTGACGCGATGGACCTGGCGGCGGATTTCAGCGTCCTGCTCTACTACTGGAAGCTGCGGGACGCCGTCGCCGATGAGCGCGGCCCGCGCCGCCTTGGCGCGCGCCTGGCCTCCCTGCTCCTGCGCCGCGCCTATCGCAAGGCCGCCCGGCAGCACCCGGCGGAGGATGCGCTCATCCGCCAGCAGCTATCGCGCCTTGCCCAGCTGGAGGCCGCCCACAGTGATATTCTGGATGCCCCGGCGGACGCCTTTGCGACGCTTCTGACCTGCCTTGCGCCGCTGCACCCGCAAAAGCGCGTGGCGCAGCAGCTTCTCTATCACGTCGGCAGGTACATTTACCTTATCGACGCGCTGGACGATCTGCCCGGCGACTGCAAGCGCGGCAGCTACAACCCCCTGCGCTACCGTTTCTGCCTGCAAGACGGCATGCTTTCCCCAGAGGACCGGGCCCAGCTCCTGGCGACGATCCATGCCTCCATCGGCATGGCCTGCGCGGCGCTGGAGCTGCTGGAGGTAAATTCCGGCGGGGCGCTGCTGCACAATATTATCTACGAGGGCTTGCCCGGCGTGCTCCAGGCAGTGGACGCGGGCAAATTTCAAAATCAAGGAAAGATATAGGGTTCACAGATGAAAGATCCATATGAAGTCCTGGGCGTCTCGCCCGGCGCATCAGAAGAAGAGATCAAAAAAGCGTACCGCGACCTGGCACGCAAATATCACCCGGATAACTACCAAAATAACCCCCTGGCCGACCTCGCCCAGGAGAAGATGAAGGATATCAACGAGGCCTACGACGCCTTGACAAAGAAACGCTCCTCCACCGGTCCCGGCCCCGGCGCTGGCGGCTACGGCTACAGCGGCCAATCGACCGGCGGATATCAGACGACCCCCGAGTTTGCGAAGATTCGCCAGATCATCAACTCTGGCGACCTCGACGCGGCGGACCGGATGCTCGAAGGCATTGCCGACCGCGGCGCCGAGTGGTACTTCCTCCGGGGCAACATCGCCCAGCGCCGCGGCTGGATGGACGAAGCCCACCGCAATTACCAGACAGCCTGCCAGATGGCCCCCGGCAACCTCGAATACCGCCAGGCCCTGTCCATGGTCCAGTACGGCGGCAACCGGCAGTACCAATCCGGCAACTACCGCTCCGGCGACTGCTCTGACGATGCCTGCTCCATCTGCCAGATGATGATGTGCATGAACTGCCTGTGCGGCAACTGCCACTGAGGGGGCGCGGCGCATGAAGCAAAAGCGGGTAAATCGCCTGGCCCTGGCCGCGATGCTGGCGGCGCTGAGCGTCGTGTTCCTGTATCTGACCTCCGTCCTGCCGACAGGGGGGCTGGCCCTGAGCGCCCTGGCGGGAGTCCTGGCCAGCGTGACCTGTTTAGAGTGCGGCTTTTTCTGGGCGGCGGCGCATTACGTTGTCTGCTGCGCCCTGGGGCTGCTGCTGGCGCCGGAGAAGACGTATGTGCTCTGGTATGTCTTCGCCTTGGGGCTGTACGGCATTTTGAAGCTGCCCATCGAGGGCGTCAAGCAAAAGGCGCTGCAATGGATCTTGAAGCTTGCAGTCCTGGCTGCGTGCCTGGCGCTGCTGCAGCTTGTCTACCGGGCGGCCTTTGCCGCGGCGCTGCCCAAGTGGAGCAGCCCGGTGCTGTATCTGGGTTTGGCCGCCGTGTTCGTCGTCTATGACATCGGCGTGACCGGCGTTTTGCGGCAGTATCGACGCAGAGTCCGGCGGCAGATTTCTTAAATCGCCGCTTTGCCCCGATTTTTTGGGCTTTTGAGAGAGAAAAGGAGAGAATCACATGATCCGAAGCATGACAGGCTACGGCCGCGCCGTCGAGACGGTGGCAGGCCGCGTCTATACCGTGGAGATCCGCTCGGTGAACAACCGCTACCTGGATTGCAGCGTCAAGCTGCCCCGGGCTTACAGCTTCGCCGAGGACCCGGTGAAAAAGCGCCTCAAGGCTGCCGTCACCCGGGGCAAGGTCGACGCGTTCGTGACCGTCACGTCGCTGACGGCGGAGCCGATGAAGGTCTCCCTGAACCGCCCCGTGCTGGAGGGCTATCTGGCCGCGCTGCGGCAGGTCTCCGGCGAATACGACGTGAAAGACGATATCAGCGTCAGCACCCTGGCGCGGTTTTCCGATATTTTCCTGGTCGAAAAGGCAGATAGTGACGAAGCGGCGCTGACCGCTGCGCTCCTCGGCGTTGTCGACACGGCCCTGCAGGCGTACAACGCCATGCGGGAGACAGAGGGCGCCGCCCTGGCGGCGGACCTCTGCACCCGCGCTGCCCGCATCGAAACGCTGGTCGGCCAGGTCGAGCAGCGCAGCCCGGAGACGGTCCGGGAATACCGCGCCCGCCTGGAGGCGAAAATGCGCGAGGTCCTTTCCTCGACGACGATCGACGAGAGCCGCATCCTGACGGAGGCCGCCATCTTCGCCGATAAGATCGCCGTCGATGAGGAGACGGTCCGCCTGCGCAGCCACCTTGCGCAGCTGCGTAAGATGATCGAAGGCGGCGGGGCCATCGGCCGGAAGCTGGATTTCCTGATGCAGGAGATGAACCGCGAGGCCAACACCATCGGCTCCAAGGCCAGCGACCTGCAGCAGGCCCAGACCGTGGTGGAGATCAAGGCGGAGCTGGAGAAGATCCGGGAGCAGATGCAGAATATCGAGTAACGGAGGCAGCTTGCGATGAAACTCATCAATATCGGCTTTGGCAATATGGTCTGCGCGGCGCGGCTCCTGGCCATCGTCAGCCCCGAATCCGCGCCGATCAAGCGAATCATCCAGGAGTCCCGGGAGCGCTCCATGCTCATCGACGCGACCTATGGCCGCCGGACCCGGGCCGTGCTCATTATGGATACGGACCATGTCATCCTCTCAGCCATCCTGCCGGAGACGATCGCCAGCCGCGCCCAGGACCGGGCCGCGGAGGAGGAGGCCGCCAATGGCTAAGGGGCAGCTGATCGTGATCTCAGGGCCGTCGGGCGTCGGCAAAAGCACGCTGATCCGCAGCTTGACGGCAAAGCTGGAGCGGCAGCCGTTTTTCTCCGTCTCCGCGACGACGCGCCAGATGCGCCCCGGCGAGATCGACCATGTCAATTATCACTTCATTACCCAGGCGGAATTTGACCGCATGGTGGCGCAGAACGAATTTTTAGAGCACGCGACCTACGCCGCCCACTCTTACGGGACCCCGGCCGCCCCAATTCTCGCCCAGCTGGAGGCCGGGCGGGACGTGCTGCTGGATATCGAGGTCCAGGGTGCGCTCCAGGTCAAGCGTTCTTACCCCGATGCGGTGCTGATCTTCATTGCCGCGCCGTCCTTCGGCGAGCTGGAGCACCGGCTCCGCGCCCGGGGCGACACGGCGGAGGACGCCGTCCGCCTGCGCTTGCAGACGGCCCGCCGGGAGTATGAGCAGGCAAACTGCTACGATTATATCGTCGCCAACGACGATATCGACCGCTGCGTCCAAAAGCTTTTGGCGATTTTAACCGCTGAGGGCTGCCGGCGCAAATATAATGACGAAATCTTAAAGGAGGCGCTTTCCTATGTTATATCCCCCCATGTCTGAGCTGCTTGAGCACATCAACAGCCGCTATCTGCTGGTCAACGTCGTCGCCCACCGGGCGCGGCAGATCTCCATTGAGGCCGAGGAATTCCATCAGCCCCTGGAGGAAAAGCCTGTCACGCTGGCCATCCACGAAGTGGCCGACGGGCTGTTAAAGGCAAAGCTCAAGGACGAATACCTGGTGTAAAGAGAAATTGCAAGGCGCAGGCGATATGGGCCTACGCCTTGCCGCGTTAAAAGGGGGGGGCTCGGTTTGATCGCAAAGGTTGCTGTCTCGGCAGCTGTGTTTGCCATTGACAAGCCCTATGATTACTGGGCCCCGGAGGCGCTGCAGCTGGCGCCGGGGATGCGGGTCAAGCTCCCCTTCGGCAAGGGTAACCGGGTCTGCGAGGGCATGGTCCTCCAGCTCGTCCCCGGCCAGCGGGGCGGGCTGAAAGAAATTATCGCCCGGCTGGACGATACGCCGGTGCTGTCCGAAAAGATGCTGCATCTGGCGGCGTTTCTCCGCCAGCGCTATTATTGCACGTTTTATGACGCGATGCACGCGATTTTACCGGCGGGGCTCTGGTTCCGCGCCGAGGAATGCTACACCGTCAGCCCGGCGCTGCCGGAGGATTGGCAGGCTAGGCTTGCCCGGTCCCCGGAGGCCGCGGCGCTTTTGCAAACGCTGCGCAATGCAGGCGGCAGCGCGACCGCGCAGCTTTTGCAAAAGCGCTGGCAGGACCCGCAGCAGCTCCAGCGCCTGTTGCGCCTGCTGCGGGAAAAGGGCTTTATCACCGTTGAGACAAAGCTTGCCCGCCGCAGCAAGGAGAAGACGGAGCGGATGATTCTGCTTGCCGTCTCCGCGGAAGAGGCGCAGGCCCTGGCGGCGCGGAAGAAAAAGACCGCGCCCTTGCAGAGTGCCGTCTTGGAGCTGCTGGCAGTCACCGGCAGCGCAGGCAGCAAGGACCTTTGCTATTTTACCGGGGCCAGCAGCGCCGTCCTGCGGCGGCTGGAGTCACTGGGGCTGATCGAATCCAGCCAGCAGCCTGTTCCGCCGCCCGCCCGCTTTGCCCCCGTCTCGCAGCCGCCGCAGCTCACGCTGACCGAGGCCCAGCAGCAGGCGTATGACGCGCTTGCCGCCGACCTTTTGGACGACGCGCCCCACACGGCGCTGCTCTACGGCGTGACCGGCGCAGGCAAGACGGCGGTCTACCTGCAGCTCATCCACCGCTGTCTGGCAGAAGGCCGCAGCGCCCTGGTCCTCGTCCCCGAGATCGCGCTGACGCCGCAGCTGCTGGCGCGGTTTTCCGCCCACTTTGGCGATACCGTCGCGGTGCTGCACAGCGGCCTGCGGATCACGGAGCGCTTTGCCCAGTGGCAGCGCATCCAGGCGGGCCAAGCCCGCGTCGTTTTGGGGACCCGCTCCGCGGTCTTTGCCCCGCTGGAGCAGCTGGGCCTGCTGATCCTTGACGAAGAGCAGGAGCACACGTACAAATCCGAAAACGCCCCCCGGTATCACGCCCGGGAGGTCGCCCAGTACCGGGCAATGCAGGAGAACGCCCTCGTCGTCCTCGGCTCGGCGACGCCTTCCGTCGCGTCGATGTACCTGGCAAAGACGGGGCGCTACCGCCTGTGCCGCCTGCCGGAGCGCTATCACGGGGCCGCGCTGCCCCAGGTGACGATGGTCGATCTCAAGCAGGAGCTGCGGGCCGGGAACGGCGGCGTCGTCAGCCGCCTGCTGCAGCAGGAGCTGCAAAAGAACCTGGACCGGGGAGAGCAGAGCATCCTCTTTCTCAACCGCCGGGGCAGCAGCCCGATGCTGCTGTGCGTCGACTGCGGCTTCGTTCCCCAGTGCCCGAACTGCTCCGTCCGGCTGACATATCACAGCGCCAATGGGCGGCTGATGTGCCACTACTGCGGCCACAGCGTCCCTGTGCCGCCGGTCTGCCCCAGCTGCGCTGGGCATTTGAAGCAGGTCGGCTTCGGCACCCAGCGCCTGGAGCAGGAGCTGCACCGCCTCTGGCCGGAGCTTCCGGTCCTGCGGATGGACGCGGACACCGTCACGGCGGCAAACCCCCATGAGAAGATCTTCCGCCGCTTCCAGGAGGAGAGAATCCCGGTCCTCATCGGCACCCAGATGGTCGCCAAGGGGTTGGATTTCCCCAATGTCACCCTGGTCGGCGTCATGGACGCAGACCAGGCCCTGTATCAGGACAGCTACCGTGCCCCGGAGACGACCTTTTCCATGCTGACCCAGGTCGTCGGCCGCGCAGGCCGCGGCGATCGCCCGGGCCGGGCCATTATTCAGACGATGACCCCCGCCAACACTGTCCTGCAGCTGGCGGCGCGGCAGGATTACGACGGCTTCTATGCCGCCGAGATCGGCCTGCGGCAGCTGCGGCGCTGCCCGCCGTTTGGCGACCTTTTGATCTTCCAATTCTCTAGCCCCTTCCAAGAAAAGGCGCTGGCCGCCGCCGCGGCGTTTCGCGGCGAATTAGAGGCGCTGCTGCCGGGCCTTGTGGGCCAGAGCGCGCCGCCCATGCTGCTGGGGCCCGCCCCGGCGGCCATCGCCAGGGTCAACGGCCGCTTCCGCTACCGCCTGACCCTGCGCTGCGAGAACACAAAGCCGCTGCGCCAGCTCATTGCCTGGCAGCTGCAGCGCTTCCGCAAAAACAAAGCCTATTCCGCGGTGCACGTCAGCGCCGACTGCAACCCGTACGACATCTGACGCATGACGCACCTAGTTTGATATGATCCCCAGAAGAGAGGTAGGAACACTATGGCAATTCGCACCATCCTGACCGAGGGCGACCCGAAGCTGACAAAGGTCTGCCACCCGGTGACAAAATTTGACCAAAAGCTGGCAGACCTGCTGGACGACATGGTCGAGACGCT
>CAKTTR010000054.1 GCA_934615645.1 uncultured Oscillospiraceae bacterium
TGGAGTCTCACCCACTTGCCGCCGGAGAAATTGAGTTTGACTTTATTTGCGCCGTGCGCGGCGCAAACTCTGCGAGGCTTTTTTGACACGCGTACGCCGCCCGGCCTGGTTGCAGGTCGGGCGGCGGTTTTTGCTGCATAGTTTCTGGGTCTGGCGCGCAGGATAACGGGTGCGGACGTATCTTTTCCTTGTAATATACGGCGGCATGTATTATAATAGGATAGTTAAAGAAGTCTTCATTTTTGGGGAGGCAATTTCATGACTGCCACGAATAAACAAACGTTGGAGCAATATCTCACCCCCGGGACCCGGGTGCATCTGATCGGCATCGGCGGCGTTTCCATGCGGCCGCTGGGGCTGGTGCTGCGGCATATGGGGCTCAAGATCACCGGCTCGGATATGAACGCGTCCGTCATGACGGACGATCTCATCGAAAGCGGCATCCCCGTTTTCATCGGCCACCGGGCGGAGAATATCCGCGGGGCCCAGTGCATTATCCGCACGGCGGCGGTGCATAACGACAATCCGGAGGTCGCCGCGGCCCGGGCGGCGGGCATTCCCGTCTTTGAGCGGGCCCAGGCCTGGGGCATTATCATGCGGGCCTACCGCAACGCCATCTGTCTTTCCGGCACCCACGGCAAGACAACGACGACCTCCATGGTCACGCATATCTTCATGCAGGCCCAGCGGGACCCGACCGTCATGATCGGCGGCTATCTGCCGCTGCTGCACGCGGGGCACCGGGTCGGCAAGGGCGATACGATCATTATGGAGAGCTGCGAATATTGCAACTCGTTTTTGAATTTTTACCCGACCATCGCGGTCATTTTGAACATTGAGGCGGATCATCTCGACTTTTTCAAGGACCTGCGGGATGTCCAGGCGTCGTTCCGGCGCTTTGCGCAGCTCGTCCCGGCGGGGGGGCATGTCGTCGCCAACGGCGATGACGCCAACACCCGGCGGGCGCTGCATGGGCTCGACTATCTCACCTTCGGCCTTATGCAGGACAACGACATTCACGGCGAGAACTACACGACGGACTGGCGGGATTTTGACGTCATCGCCAAGGGGAAATTCTATTGCCATGTGCATCTGAACGTCATGGGGCAGCACAACACGTACAACGCCCTGGCAGCGGCGGCCTGCGGATATCTGCTGGGCATCGACGGCGCGGACGTCGCAGCGGGCCTGGAGAGCTTCCGGGGCGCGGGGCGGCGCATGGAGCACAAGGGCGAATATCACGGCGCGGCCATCTATGACGACTACGCCCATCACCCCGGTGAGCTGCACGCGCTCATCCAGGCGCTGCAGACGATGGAGCACCGGCGGATCATCCTGGCCTTCCAGCCCCACACGTACACGCGGACGAAGGCGCTGTTTTCTGAGTTTGTCCGGGAGCTGCGGCAGGTGGACCATGTCGTCCTGGCGGAGATTTATGCCGCCCGGGAGCGGAACACCATCGGCATCTCCTCCCGGGACCTGGCTAAGGAGATTCCCGGCGCGGTCGCCTTTGACACGCTGCCGGAGGTCGCCGCGTATCTCCGCGAGATCGCCCAGCCGGGGGATATTATCGTCACCGTCGGCGCGGGGGATATTTATAAGGCGGGGGAAATGTTGCTCCAGGATTGAGAAGCTCTACGTTGCTACGTAGGCGCCAAAAGGTGCAGAGTCCTTGGCTGGTGCGGCGCAACAGGTGCAGTGCAGTCCTTCGGTGCTCTGCATTTTGTGACGAAATTTTAAGAATTCCGTAAGGCTTTTTAAGAATTCTCGCCTTGCCGGGCGGGGCGGATGCTGGTATAATAAGACCCGATCCTGATGCCCTGCGCGACGTGCGACGGGGCGGAAATGAGCGTTACATGGAATTTACGGAAGTTTTGAAAATATTTTTGACGGCGATGCTGCCTGTCGTGGAGCTGCGGGGGGCGCTGCCGCTGGCGATCGCGAAGGGGATGCAGCCGGTGGCGGCGCTGGCGCTTTGCACCGCCGGGAATCTGCTGCCGGTGCCGTTTATCATTCTCTTTGCCCGGCGGCTGCTGGGCTGGATGCGGCGGTTTGCCTGGCTGCAGCGGTTCTCAAACTGGCTGGAGCGCAAGGCGCAGCGCAACAGCGCGCGGCTGGCCCGGGGCGAATTTCTGGGGCTGATGATCCTGGTGGCCATTCCGCTGCCGGGGACGGGGGCCTGGACGGGGGCGCTGGTGGCCTCCCTGCTGGGGATGCGGCTGCGCAGCAGCTTGCCGGCCATTTTTCTGGGCGTCGTCATCGCCGGGTGCATTATGCTGGCGCTGTCACTGGGCGTGAGCGCCGTGATTTAGCCGGGCCTGGGGCGCGGCGGAAAGGAGCGAAGCGGTTTGCCGAAGCTTTCCTATCGCAATAAAGTACGCTTGAAGCAGACCGCGAAGGCGGTCGGCGTCATTTTGCTCGTCCTGCTCCTGCTGGGGGGGCTGTATCTTGTCTACATGCAGCGCTTCGTCGTCTACCATCGCGACGGGGTGACGTTTGATTTTTCGAAAACAACGGAAGAAATTCCCCTGGCGGACGCCGACGGCAGCGACGCCCCGGCGCGGCAGGAGGTCGAGATCCATTACATCGACGACGGCTCCGCCACCGGGACGGCGCAGCGGATCACGGGCTATTACGTCACGGGGCAGATGCTGCGCAGCGACTTAGAAGGCGTCCAGGCGGCGCTGGAGGCGCTGCAGGAGCCTTGCAGCGTGATGCTGGACCTGCGGGGCACCAGCGGGAAATTCTATTACTCGACGAAGATCTCCGGCGCGGAGACTTCGGACCTGGACAGCGCGGCGGTGGACGCCCTGATCTCCGACCTCAAGGGGCGGGGCTTCTCCCTCATCGCCCGCATCCCGGCCTTTGCCGACACGGCCTTTGCCCTGGCGCATATGGACTGCGCCCTGCAGCTTTCCAGCGGCGCCCTCTGGGCCGACAGTGACAGCGTCTACTGGCTCGACCCGGCCAGCGCCACGGTGCAGGATTATCTGCAGCAGGTCTGCAAGGAGCTCTCGAGTCTGGGCTTTACGGAGGTCGTCTTTGACGACTTCTACTTCCCTACCAGCGGCAATATCGCCTACGAATCCAGCCAGACGAAGGCGGAGATCATCCAGGACGCGGCCACGGCGCTGAAAAATGCCTTCGCCGCCAGCAATCTGCGTATCTCCTTCTGCGTCCAGGACGCGGCGGCGGCGCTGACCGGCGTCACCGGGCGGCTGTACTTCGCCGGCATCCAGGGCGAGGACCTGGAGACCATCGCCGCCGCAGCGGCAGGCAGCGTGACGGAACCCGCCGCCCAGCTCGTCTTCTTGACGACCTCCCGCGATACGCGGTTTGACAGCTACAGCGTCCTCCGCCCGCTGCTGGAGGAAGAGACCCCGCCGGACGCGACGAGTTTGCCCAGTGAGACTGGCAGCGACGCGTCGGGGGACGGGGCGTCCCCGGATGGGGCGACCGAACCGGATACGACGGGCGGGACGGAATAGAATCGTTTGCATAAAAGCACGCATCGTCCTTGGCCGGTGCGTGCTTTTTGGGCTGGGAGTAGGCTGGTGGCGTAGGCGCGCCGCACCGAGTACAGTGCATTCTTTTTTTGGGGGCGGAGAAACCCCTCTGCTCTGCATGGGTTCGACTACGCTGTATAAGCTCGAGGAGCAAAATCAGCACGCTGTGTAAGCTCGAGGCGCAAAATCAGAGATTTTGACTCTCGCTTAAGATTTTGACTCTCGCTTATTAGCCAAACGCTGCACGTTTGGAGTCTCACCCAAGTCAGCGCGTTCCGCGCTGCCAGCTCCCCTTTCAGGGGAGCCCTTGGCTGGTGCGGCACAGCAAGTGCATACGCGCAGCGGGGCTGCAACGGGACTTTGGTGGATGCTGGAGGCCGCCGATTACGGTGGCCCACAAGCCACCACCGCACTCCGTAAGCTACAGCGAAGCGACAAGCGGTTTGCTCACCAGCTTACAAGGCACGGATGCAGGGGCAAGTTTGCCTGGTAGCTGGGACAGTGTGCGGCTGTAGTACCGATGTGGTATGCAGGGGTGGGTTCTTAGGGCGGGGGGCTGCCCCCGCCCTAAGCGGCGTCTTTCTTCCCCGATTCTTTCTTCGCTGGTGAAGAAAGAATCGGGCCCCCGGAGGGCGCTAACTGGTTTGTCTAGTAGATATTGGCTTGTTGAAATTTGCAAGTTTTGTTTTTTTAAAGCCTGGAGTAGTCGAGTACTGCTTTGCAAATTTACTTTTGCGGTGCATCAATCCCTCTACGCTGTATGGGTTCGACTTAGCCAAACGCTGCGCGTTTGGAGTCTCACCCAAGTCGCGGCGTTGCCGCGCCAGCTCCCTTTACACAAGGGAGCCTTTGGTGCGGTGCAGCCTTGAGGGGCCGGGGCGCAAAGACGCCGTGCAGCGGAAGGGGCTGCACGGCGTCTTTTGTCAGATGGGTTTTGGAAATTATTTCAAAATCAAATTGACGAGTTTGTTTTTGATGTGGATGACCTTGAGGAGGTTTTTGCCTTCGGCGATCTTGGCGATCTTTTCGACAGCCATGGCGGCGGAGACGACGGTGGCTTCATCCGAGTCCATGGGGACGACGATGGTCGCGCGGAGCTTGCCGCAGACCTGGACGGCCATTTCGACGGTGGCGTCGACGGTCTTGGCTTCGTCCCAGGTGGGCCACTGGGCCTGGCAGGCCATGCAGCCGGAGGCGGCGGCGAAGCCCAGGCGCTCCCAGAGCTCTTCGACCATATGGGGGGCGAAGGGGCTGAGCAGAAGCAGGAGCTGGCGCATATCGCCCTTGGAGCAGCCGTTGGCGCTCAGGGTGTTCACCAGGCTCATCATGGCGGAGATGGCGGTGTTCATCTTCAGGTCGTCGATATCCAGGGTGACCTTTTTGATCGTCTTATGAAGCGCGGATTCGTTGGCGGGGGTGATATCCAGGCTGCTAGAGCAGGACTCGGCCAGGTTCCAGACGCGGTCGAGGAAGCGCTTGGAGCCCTTGACGGCTTCGTTGGACCAGGAGACGGCCTTTTCAAAATCGCCGATGAACATGATATGCAGGCGCATCGTGTCCGCGCCGTACTGATCGACGATGTCGTTGGGGTTGACGACGTTGCCGCGGGATTTGGACATTTTCTCGCCGCCCTCGCCGAGGATCATGCCGTGGGAGGTGCGCTTGTGATAGGGCTCCTTCGTCGGGACGATGCCGAGGTCGTAGAGGAATTTGTGCCAGAAGCGGCTGTAGAGGAGGTGGAGCGTCGTATGCTCCATGCCGCCGTTGTACCAATCCACCGGGGACCAGTACTGCAGGGCCTCGGGGCTGGCCAGGGCCTTGTCGTTATGCGGGTCCATATACCGCAGGAAGTACCAGCTGGAGCCGGCCCACTGGGGCATGGTGTCCGTCTCGCGTTTGGCGGGGCCGCCGCAGCAGGGGCAGGTCGTATTGACCCAGTCCGTCATCTTGGACAGGGGGCTCTGGCCGTCGTCCGTCGGCTCGTAGGAGTCGACCTGGGGCAGGACCAGGGGCAGCTCCTCCTCCGGGACGGGGACCCAGCCGCACTTGGGGCACTCGACCAGCGGGATGGGCTCGCCCCAGTAGCGCTGACGGGAGAAAACCCAGTCGCGGAGCTTGTAATTGACTTTTTCATGGCCCAGGCCCTGCTCTGTCAGCCAGGCGAGCATCTTGGGGATGGCCTGGCGGACCGTCAGGCCGTTCAGGAAGCCGGAGTTGACCATGACGCCGGTGTCGTCCTTCAACGTAAACGCTTCTTTTTCGACATCGCCGCCGGCGACGACTTCGATGATCTCGCAGCCAAATTTCTTGGCAAAGGCCCAGTCGCGGTCGTCATGGGCGGGGACAGCCATGATCGCGCCGGTGCCGTAGGTCACGAGGACGTAGTCGGAGATGAAGATGGGGATCTCCTTCCCGTTGACGGGATTGATGGCCCGGACGCCTTCCAGCTGCACGCCGGTCTTGTCCTTATTCAGTTCGCTGCGCTCGAAATCGGACTTGCGGGCGGCGGCGTCGACATAGGCGGCGACGGCGTCCCAGTTTGTGAGCTTGTCGCGCCACTTCTGGAGATACGGGTGCTCCGGGGAGAGGACCATATACGTTGCACCGAAGAGGGTATCGCAGCGGGTGGTGTAGACGGTGACGGTATCGCCCAGGGTCGTCTTAAAATTGACCTCGGCGCCGGTGGAGCGGCCGATCCAGTTGCGCTGCTGGGTCTTGACGCGCTCGATGTAATCGACATCGTCCAGGTCGTCGATGAGGCGCTGGGCGTATTTCGTGATGGCCAGCATCCACTGGCTCTTTTCCTTGCGGATGACCTCGCTGCCGCAGCGCTCGCAGACGCCGTTCACGACCTCTTCATTGGCCAGGACGCATTTGCAGCTGGTGCACCAGTTGACGGGCATCGTCGTCTTATACGCCAGGCCCTTTTTGAACATCTGCAGGAAGATCCACTGGGTCCATTTATAATAGGACGGGTCCGTCGTGTCGATGCAGCGGTCCCAGTCGAAGGAGTAGCCCAGCATCTTCAGCTGCTTCGTGAAATTCTCGATATTTTTTTTCGTGACGATGGCCGGATGAATATGATTCTTGATGGCGTAGTTCTCCGTCGGCAGGCCGAAGGCGTCGAAGCCGATGGGATAGAGGACATTATAGCCCTGCATCCGCTTTTTGCGGCAGATGATATCCATCGCCGTGAAGGGCCGCGGGTGCCCGACGTGCAGGCCCTGGCCGGAGGGGTACGGGAATTCGATCAGCCCGTAGAATTTTTCCCGGGTCGTATCCCCCGTCACGGCGGCGTAGGGCTTTTGCTCTTCCCAAATCTTTTGCCATTTGTGCTCGATGGCAGTGAAATCGTATTTCATCGTTTGATCCTCACAATCTCTTTTTGCAGATATCTTCCCCCCGCGCAGGCTGCGCGCGGGTTATTCGTCGCAGGTTAACGGCTCTTCGACGGCGTCACTCCACAGGCGCTCCAGGTCGTAGAATTTGCGGGTGTCGTCGGTAAAGACGTGGACGACCAGGGAGCCGAAGTCCAGCAGCACCCAGGTGCCGCTGCGGTGGCCTTCCCGGTGCAGCATCGTCTCCCCTGCTTCGGTCATGACCTTTTCGACCTCGTCGCAGAGGGTGTTGACATGGGTGTTGGAGGTGCCGGTGCAGATCAGGAAGTAATCGGCAAGGGTCGTCACGTCCGTCACCCGGAGGAGCTTGATGTCCTGCCCCTTTTTGGCGTCCAGGGCCTGGGCGGCCCGGTGGGCGATCTGTTTCGCTGTTGTCATAGGCTTGTTCCTCATTTCTGTTCTATCGCAGCGCGTTCGGCCAGCTGGCGCTGCATGTAATCGCGCGCCTGGCGGGAGTTTTCATCCAGCAGCGCGCCCTTTTCTTCGATGGACTGGACGGACATTTCCAGCGCGGTATAGAGCGCCTGGTCCAGGTCCTGCTCCACTTGCTCCCGCAGGAGCTCGACGCCGGGGAAGCGGCGGTTGGGCTCCATATAATCGGCGAGGTAGAGAATTTTTTCCAGAATCGTCATCTCCGCCTTGCCCGTCGTGTGCCAGCAGATGGCGTCGCAGACGGCGTCGTTCTCGCCGAAGATGTGGCGGGCAACGGCGGCGCCGGTCTTAGCGTGGAGCAGCTTGGGGTTGGCGCGCTCAAAATCGGTAATTAGTATATCATATTTTTGGCACAATCGCAACTGGGCATCCGGCGGCAGGGCCTTGGTGATATCGTGCAGGAGCCCGGCCCGGGCGGCGTCGCGTTCCGACGCGCCGTAGCGGCGGGCAAGCTGCGCCGCCGTCTCGCTGCAGCCCAGGACATGGGCGACGCGGCGGGTGTTGAGCAGGCCGACGGCGGCCTCCCGCAGCTCGTCCAGCGGCAGGCCCCGCAGGCTTTTGGCGAGGCCGTAGGCCCGGGCGCTGCAGATGGCCTGGTAGACGGCGGGGGCGAGATAGTCTTCGCCGCAGCCGAAGGTCAGCATCCGGCGCACCAGAGTCGAGGAGATGGGCAGATAGTCGTTTTCCACCGTGACGATCTGGGCGGCATAGGTGCGGTACAAATTCTCCCGCTGCTCGGCCAGGCGGCGCTGCAGGTCTTCGTCCGGCTTTTCACGCTGGACAAGGACGATGGTGCACTGGGAGGTGATCATGACCGGCGCGCGCCAGGCGTCGAGGGTCAGGAACATGTCGGGGCCGACGAGGAGATAGAGGCGGTCTGCCGGGTGGCGCTTGCGCAGCTGGCGGACGGTATCGGCGGTGTAGCTGACGCCGCCGCGGCGCAGCTCAAGATCGCAGGCCTCCAGCTTCGGATGCCCGGCGGTGGCCAGCTGCAGCAGGTGCAGACGGGCCGGGCCGTCGGGGGATCCGGGCGGCAGCTGCTTGTGGGGCGGCGTCGCCGCGGGGACGAGATAAATTTTATCCAGCTCCAACCGCCGCGCCAGCTCCTCGGCCGCGAGAATATGCCCGTTGTGCGGCGGATTGAAGCTGCCGCCGAAAATTCCGATCTTTCCCATCTGGGCACCCCCTGTCCGAAACGATATCCTACCATTGCTTGCTGTGAACGTGCGCGCTGCGCGCGTTTTTTTCGTGCCGGGCGTTTTTTCTGCTGCGGCGCGTTATTTTTCCCGCTGGCGGCGGCGTTCGATGGCCGCTTGGATGGCCGCTTCGCGGAAATAGGCGTTTTTCTGCTCGCGGCGCTCTTTTTCCTGGCGGCGGCGGCTCTGGGCGCCCTTGCGGACGGGGTTTTCCTTGGCCCGGGCGTCGTTGCGCTGCTTTTCCGCGGCGATTTGGGCCTTTTTCTCGTTTTTCTTATAGATCACAAATTTTGAGCCGATGGTCTGGACGCCTTCGGCGTTTAAGGCGGCGCAGAGGGCGTCGCAGGCTTCGCGGGCCGTCAGCATGGCCGTCTCCAAAACGCGGCCTTTGATCAGCTCGCGGGCGGCCAGCTGGGCCTGGGCGGAGGCGATGAGGCCCTCGGTGATCCCCTCCTTGCCGACCATCAGGGTCGTCTCCAGGGGGTTGCTCTGGGCGCGCAGCTGGGCGCGCTGTTTACTTGTCAGCATATGGAAGCTCCTTTTGCAATTGTTTCATAAATTCTTGAATGGCCCGGCCCCGGTGGGAGAGGGCGTTTTTCGTCGCCGCGTCCAGCTGGGCAAACGTCTTGCCCTGGGAGGGGATGAAAAACAGCGGGTCGTAGCCAAAGCCCGCCTCGCCGCAAAGGGCCCGGGTGATGACGCCGGGGCACACGCCCTCGGCCTTGAGATGCCTGCCATCCGGCAGGGCGCAGCACAGGGCGCAGACAAAGCGGGCGGTGCGCGCTTCGTCGGGGACGCCTTCCAGGGCGGCGAGTAATTTCTCGTTGCGGTCGGCGTCCGTCTTGCAGGCTGGCGCGCCGTAGCGGGCGGAGTAAACGCCGGGGGCGCCGCCCAGGGCATCGACCATCAGGCCGGAGTCGTCGGCGATGGCGGCAAGGCCCGTGGCGCGCAGGACGGCGTCGGCTTTCAGGCGGGCGTTTTCGGCGAACGTCTCCCCCGTCTCGTCGACGTCGATTTGGACGCCCAGGTCCCGCTGGAGCAGCAGCTCCACGCCATAGGGCGCGAGGACTTCCTGCAGCTCCCGCTGCTTATGGACATTCTGGCTTGCCAGGACAAATTTCATACCTGCTTCTCCCCTTCCCGGGCTCACAGCAGCGCCTGGACAAAGTCGGCGGGCTGGAAGGGCATGAGATCGTCGATCTGCTCGCCGACGCCGATGAGCTTGACGGGAATTTGCAGCGTGTCCGCCACGGCGATGACGATGCCGCCCTTGGCGGTGCCGTCCAGCTTCGTCAGGACGATGCCGGTGACGTCGGCGACCTCGCTGAATTGCTTGGCCTGGAGCAGGCCGTTCTGCCCCGTCGTTCCGTCCAGGACCAGCAGGGTCTCGCGGCTGGCGTCGGGCAGCTCCCGGGCGATGATCTTGGCGATCTTCTGCAGCTCGTTCATGAGGTTCTGCTTGTTATGCAGCCGCCCGGCGGTATCGCAGAGGATGACGTCACAGTGGCGGGCCTTGGCGGCGCAGATGGCGTCGTAGACGACGGAGGCGGGGTCGGCCCCCTCGCCCTGGCGGATCAGCTCGACCTGGGCGCGCTTGGCCCAGATCTCCAGCTGCTCGGCGGCGGCGGCGCGGAAGGTATCGGCGGCGCAGAGCAGGACCTTCTTCCCCTGCTGCTGCAGCTGGTGGGCCAGCTTGCCGATCGTCGTCGTCTTGCCGACGCCGTTGACGCCGATCATTAGGATAATGGACGGCTGGGTCTCGAGGTTCAGGTTTAAATCGCCGACTTCCAGCATCTGCGTCAAAATTTCCCGGAGGGCGGCTTTGACGTCCTCGGCGGATTTCAGGCGCTCGGCCTTGACCCGGGCCCGGAGGGCATCGACGGCCTTGACGGCGGTGTTCACCCCCAGGTCGCCGAGGATGAGGCATTCTTCCAGCTCGTCGTAAAAATCGTCGTCAATTTCCGAGAAGGAGAAGACGCTGCCGAGGCTGGAGGCCATTGCTTTGCGGGTCTTCGTCAGGCCCGATTTGATTCTGTCAAAAAATCCCATGGGGTACTCCTCATTTCTTTTCCAGTTTCAGGATCTGCTCCATCTGGTTCAGGTCCAGGTGGAGGATCTTGGAGACGCCCTGCTCCTGCATCGTCACGCCGTAGAGGACGTCCGCCGCTTCCATGGTGCCGCGGCGGTGGGTCACGACGATGAACTGGGTCTTGTTGCAGAAGGTGCGCAGGTAGTTGGCGAAGCGCTCGACGTTGCGGTCGTCCAGGGCGGCGTCGATCTCGTCGAGCATGCAGAACGGCGTCGGGCGGACCTTTAAAATCGCGAAATACAGGGCGATGGCGACGAAGGCTTTTTCGCCGCCGGAGAGCAGCGTGATCGTCTTGAGCTGCTTGCCGGGGGGCTGGACGTTGATCTCGATGCCGCAGGAAAGGGGCTGGGACGGGTCGTCCAGCGCCAGGGACGCTTTGCCGCCGCCGAACATCTCCGTGAAGGTCTGGCCGAAGTACGTATTGATCTTGGCAAACTCCGTCGTGAAGATCTCGGTCATCTGGGTCGTGATGTCCTTGATGACGGCGAGGAGGTCGTTTTTCGCGTGGACGACGTCGTCGCGCTGCTCGGACAGGTACTGGTAGCGCTCGTTGACGCGGTCAAATTCTTCGACGGCGCCGAGGTTCGGCGTCCCCAATTGGCCGAGCTTTCGCTTGAGCTCGGCGATGCGGCGCTGGGCGGTGGCCGTCGATTCGATCTCGGCCCCGGCGTCCGGCGCAGTGGAGCGGGTGAGCTGGTAGGTGTCCCATAGCTTGTCGATGATCTGCTTCTCTTCCAGCTCGGCGGAGAGCTTTTTCTGCTCCAGGCGGGCGCATTCGCGCTCCATATTTAAAATATCCTTGTTTTTCTCCTGGGCGCCGCGCTCGGCCTTCGTCTTCTGCTCCTCCAGGGCTTTGCGGGCCTGCAGTTCGGCCTGCAGGGCCTGGCGGGCGGCGGCGAGGGCCTCGCCATCGGCGGCATGCTTGGCTTCCAGGTCCGTGCGGGCGGCGGTTTGGGCCTGCAGCTGGGCCTGGTATTGGGAAAGGAGCTTCTCCTTTTCGGCCCGGTCGCCTTGGAGCTGGGCTTGGAGCTGGGTCAGCTGGGCGATGGCGTCGCGCTGGGTCGTCCCCTCGGCGTCCAGGGCGGAGATGGCGAGCTTCAGGCGTAAAATTTCGTCGGAGGTTTTGGCGCTCTCGTCGCTGGCGGCGGCCTCGTCGGCCCCGGCCTGCGCCAAATCAGCGGCACCGGCGGCGATCTCCTGGGAAAGGGCGTCCAGCTGGGCGCGCAGGGCGGCGCATTTGGCGTCGCAGGCGTCAAACTGGGCCTGGGCGGCGGTGGCTTCCCGCTGGGCGGAGGCCATGGCGGCGGTGATGGCGTCCAGCAGGACCTTGTGCTGCTGCTGCTCGCCGGTCAGGCGGAGGACCTCGTCCTCCTGCTGGCGGAGCTGGCCGCTGGCTGTCTCGCATTCGAAGGCGGCCTCTTCCGCGGCGCGGATGGCTTCGCGGAGCTGGCGGTCCAGATTCTGCTGATTCGCCGTCATCTCCTCCAGGCGCTGGCGCAGGCGGGCAAGCTCGTTGGCACGGGTCAGGAAGCCCGCGGACCGGGCGACGGAGCCGCCGGTCATGGAGCCACCGGCGTTCATGACCTGGCCGTCCAGCGTCACGATCTTGAAGCGGTGGCGGAAGCGGTTGGCGGCGGCGATGGCGCTGGTGAGG
>CAKTTR010000055.1 GCA_934615645.1 uncultured Oscillospiraceae bacterium
GTTCAGGCCGCTGCCGTCGCTGAGCTCTTCGAAACCGTCAAAGGCCAGATACTGCTTATAGTCGGTGTTGTTGATATCGGGATCATTCATGAAATCTATGAACGCCTGCTTGTTGATGGTATTGACGTTCACTGCTTCGTAGTCAAGCCACCATCTGGTGCTGTTGAATTTGCTGCGGAGGTCTTCGGGATAGCTGCTCCAGTATTTGTAGAGGACCCGCATCGGCGTACTGCCGTAGCCCGCCACGGAGCCAAACCGGATGCAATCCTTGTTGACACTGGCGTAATTCGAAGTCGCCTCCGGGGCTGCGGCCATCGTCACCCAGCAGAGCTTGGGGGCGTAGTTGTAAAAAACCGTACCCGAGATGAATGTGCCCACCAGGCCGCCAGCGCATGCGCCGGTACCGCCTGTGGCTTTGATCTTCCCGGTGTAGCCCTCGGACTGGGTATAGCCGCAGCGGACCAGATCCGAAAGATCGCTCGCGCCCACGAGGCCGCCTGCAACCGCCCAGCCGGGATCACCGGGATGGGCAAATTGTCCTTCATAGTCCGATACAGTGCTCTCGTACTTTGCGGAAGCGCTGACAGAGGTATCGCGGCAGACCAAATTGGTCAGCGTCGCGTTCGCCGCACTGCCGACTACGCCGCCAGCATGGCAGACGCCGTAGGTGCCGCTGTTTGTCGCGTTCACGGAGCTGTTTGAAACGGAGCAGTAAAGCAGGCTGCCGCCGTTGACGTATCCGGCGATGGCGCCGGCATACATCTTGGTGGTCACTGAACTGGCGCTGACGCAGCTGTTGACCGCATTGATTTTTATATTTTCCACCCGCAGATTCCGCACCGTGCCAGTGAGCTCGCCGAACAGACCTACATAGGAATTCTCACGATACACGGTTGAGTCGATCGTGCAGTTGGAGATGGTATAGCCGTTGCCGTCGAAGCTGCCGGTGAATTTCTGGATGGGGCTGGCACCCAGATTGCTGTAATCCAGATCCGCCTTCAGCACAAAGTGCTCATCACTATGCTGCTTGATGGAATTAAACTGCACGGCTGTCTTGATCACATAGGGATAGTCCGCCGTGCCCAAGCCCGCGGCAAAGATGTCGCCGCCTGTTTCTTCGTAGACCGTGATGGTATAGGTGTGGACGGTCTGGCCGCCAAAGCTCACGTGCAGCTTTTCGGTATAAGGTCCGCTGGGGGTAACGGGGATGATGACCGTGGAACCTTCCCCACCGCTGCTGCTTCCCCCCATTTCATCCTTTGCTTTGATGTGGACATAGTAGTCATCGTAGATCGTGAGCGTACTGCCCTTCTCCACGCTCAGCTTCGCGATACCGGCAAAGGCGTCGCAGAATTCGTCATCGAAGTAGTTTTTCAGCTCCTCCGCCGGGTCCGCCAGCCAGAAGCTGCCGCCGCGCTCGGCCCCAAAGCCGTTATAATCCACCGTCCGGTTCAGGAGCGATCCTTCGCCGGTCTGATAGACCAGGGAAATGGGCGCATCGCTGTGGTAGTTACTGCGCATATCGGCCAGGATGCAGCCCGCCGTCAGCTCCACGGAGCTCCAGAGGGCGGCGATCGTGGTGTCGATCTGGCCCTGGGTCAGCTTGGTGCCGAAGTCCGTCGTGTAGACGCCGCCGTTTGTGTCGATGACGCCGGTCTGATACAGGGCGATGGCCTGCTCATAATAGACACCCATGACATAGGCGTAGTAGAGATAGCTGATCATATCCTGGGTGCTCTCGGCTGCCTTGGCCCGGGCGTCTTCCTCGCTCATGCCGCCATCCTTGTAGGCCAGGATATAGTACTGGGACAAAACATCGATGACGCTTCCGGGGCTCGAATAGATATACTTGCCCTGCAGATACCGGCCCAGCTTATCAACCGCCGAGTGCAGGCTGCCGCTGTATTCCACGTCCTGCAGCTGGTAGAACTGGTCGAAGAGGTTCTTCTGGTACTCGTCCGACGCGCCGTTTGCCAGCATGTTCGTCATCAACTTGTCATAATAGCTGATGCCCTCGTAGTATTCGTTGAAGAAGTCAAAGAACGTGTCGAGGTATGTACTGTATTTGAGCTCCAGCTTCGTGTCCTTGATCTGCTGGCTCAGGCCCTCCATCTGCTGAGACAGACTGCGCAGGCCGTTTGTGACCGTGCTCTGCAGCTGATAGATGGCGGCGTTGTTCTTCTCCAGCTGGGAGTTGATGCCCTTGAGCTCGGCCTCCACCTGGCTCAGGTCGACCTTCTGGATGATGGTCTCCTGGGTCGAGCTCCCGGAGCTGCCGCCGAAGTCGATGCCGGTGAAGTCCGCCGCGGCATACTTGAACATCGCCAGTACGCCCTTACCGGCGCCCTTGTCGGCGTCGTTCTTGCAGGCTTTGATACAGCCGTTGACGATCGAGGTACACATCTTCAAGCCGGTCCCAATGACTGCACCGATGACGGCGTCCGCCTGGGGCGTCATGGTCGGCACCGCAATGCCAAAAACCATGGACAGGCACAGTAGAATGCTGAGCAGCCGTTTTTTCATAGGTTCCTCCTTATTGCGCTTCCCGCGCTGTGTTCCGTGCCAGCTCCCCTTCAAAGCCCAGCTCCGCCTGGCGTACGGTGCTGGCGATGATTTTCTCCGCAGCAGACCGCAGGTCCGCCTGCACAATCTGCTCGATGACCGGCGCGTATTCCGCCTCCGGGACCTCATAGAGCCGATAGCAGCAGGACAAAAACCGCCGCAGCTTTCGTTCCATCGTAAAATACTTATCTCATTTGCGCGCCATAAACCCCCGGGTCACACTGGCAGAGGCGATCTCCAGCTCAAAGAAATCGTTCTCATGCGCCTGGGGCAGATACGGCCGAAAGATCTCGCAAAGCCTGCCCAGCATACTGCGGTAGATGAAATCCGACGTCGTCGGCAGCGTGTAAGCCGTGACGTACAGCTCCCGCAGAGGCTCTGACAGCTCCGTGATGTGCAGCTGCAGCGCCGTCTCCAGGCCATAGAGCAGCAGCGGGTTTTTGACCTCCGCCAGCATGCCCTCCGCTTTCTGGAATTGGCCGGTGAACATGATCTTCGTCAGCGCCAGCAACAGTGCCTCCTTATTTTCAAAGGCGGCAAAAAAGGATGCGGGCGACATCCCCGCCTGCCGGGCGATCTGGGCCGTCGTCGTCTTCTCGTAACCGTGCTCTAAAAATAACGCAATGGCAGCATGCAGCATTTTATTTCGCCGGATAATCCCGCGTTCCTGCAATCCCCGCATCGGCATTCCTCCTTTGTATCTAGGCTTTGTTCCCAAGCCTTGATCGCAGTTCTAATTAAAATCCCATCTTTAGTATTGACTGTGGTCAAATTATAGCATACGATTTCCCCAATTGCAATACCCGCCGCCGCATTTTCTGTAGCAAATTACAAGGTAGGGATGGAAATTCCCCGCCCCACCTGCTATACTAGAAGCAGCGCGATCCTCCGCGTGGCAAACCCGCCGCGCCCAGCCCCTTGCGGGCGGCGCAGCATTTTAACGCACAGCAGAAAGGACCGATGATTTTATGGAAAAGAGCAGAAAAACCGTCGTCGTGACCGGCGCTTCCAAGGGGCTCGGCCTTGGCATTGTGACCCGCCTGGCGCAGGAGGGGTACGACATCATCGCCCACTATAACAGCGGCGATATCACAGCGGCCCGTCAGGTCTGCGCCGACGCCGGAGTCCAGTTTACCGCCTTCCAGGCAGACCTTTCGCGTGAAGCCGAAGTCTTCGCCCTGGCAGAGAAGATCAACGCCTGCGGCGATATCTACGGTCTTGTCAACAACGCCGGCGTGTGCCTGTTTGAGAATTTCTTGGAGATCCCCATCGAGCACTACGATTTCACCTTTAACGTCAATATGAAGGCCCCGTTTATCCTGACGCAGCAGCTGGCCAAGCAGATGGTCTCCCGGGGCATCCATGGGCGCATTGTCAACTTCTCCTCCATCACCGCCGTCTCCGCCAGCGCGACCCAGGTGCATTATGGTGCGGCCAAGGGCGCCATCTCCTCCTTTACTAGGATGGCCGCCGAGGCCCTCGGCAAATACGGCATCACCGTCAACGCCGTCATGCCCGGCCCGGTCCCCACAAAGCATAATTCCGCCTACCTGGCGCAGGACGCGACCCGCGCAGAGCTGTGCGGCCGCATCCCGATGGGCTCCTACGGCAACCCTGCCTATATCGCCGACGGCGTCGCCTATTTCCTCGGCGAAAAAGCCTGCTGGACCACCGGTGTCCTCCTCCCCGTCGACGGCGGCTACCTCGCCAAGTAACCCCCAGCACCGCTTGCAAAAAAAACATAAAGCGAAACAAAAAGGAACGGCCCCCGCCGTTCCTTTTTTGAAGCCGCAAAAAAGCCTCGCAGAGTTTGCGCCGCGCACGGCGCAAAAAAATTCTAATCCGTTTTTTCCGGCGGCAAGTGGGTGAGACTCCAAGAGCACAAGCGTAGCGCAGCGCGATTGGCTAAGTCGAACCCATGCAGCGCATACGTCGGGAAAAACTCTTCTCGTCTCGCAAACGTGCGAGCTGTGCGCCCACGGCGCGCAGCGAGTGCGCTGCAGCGAGACGCAATCCCCTCAAACGAGAACCCAGCGCAGCGGTTCTCGTTTGAAAGCGTGCGCGAAAAAGGAACGGCTACCCGTTCCTTTTTTGCACACACTTTTACATATCCGATGTATCAAAATGCTGCAGCCAGTACTGCATGATCGCCCGGCGGGTGACGAGGCCGATAAAGGCGCCCTTGTCGTCAATGACCGGCACGAAGTTCTGGTCCGACGCTGCGAAGAGCAGGGCGCTCATCTCCGTCGAGACCGGCACGGGCCGGTTGTCCCGCCGGTGGTGGATCTCCATAATGGAGTGCTCCTCCGTCTTGCGCAGGTCCATCTGGCAGAGGTCCTTCACCGCCCATAATAGGTCGCCCTCTGTCAGCGCCCCGCGGTACGCGCCGTCCCGGGAAATGATGGGGATAGCCGAATAGCCGACCTTCTGCATCTTTTCCATCGCCTGACGGATGGTATAGTCATCATATAAGTAATCACAGGAAGCCTTCGGGGTCAGAAAAAACAGGATGTTCATACGCTGCTCCTTCGCCAACGATTCCGCCCCGCTTTTTCGCGCAAAGGCGACGAAAAACAGGCGGTCATTACAAAAATAGTATAGCACACTTTCGCCGTCATTCGGTGAACGAATTGTAAACATCCCGCCCCGCGCGCCAAAGCGCCGGACGCGCCCGCCGATGCTGCCGGGAGAATAAGCTGGAAATAACTGCGGATAATAAGGGCGGAAACCATCCCCAACCATCGCATTCCCCGGCTCCCGCGCCCCGGAAAAATCCCCCTGGCGCAGCAAAAATCGCAGAAAATCAATGAGAAAGGCTTGAGAATTTATGAAGGCTACAGGTATCGTTCGCAGGATCGACGACCTCGGTCGCGTCGTCATCCCCAAAGAAATCCGCCGCACCCTGCACATCCGCGAGGGCGACCCCCTGGAAATTTATACGGAAAAGGACGGCGAGGTGATCTTTAAAAAGTACTCCCCGATGGGGGATCTGCAGAATTTCGCCGTGCAGATGTGCGACGCCATAGGAAAAAACACAGGGCATATCGCCGCCGTCTCAGACCGCGACAGCATCATCGCCCTGGCCGGTGCGCCGCGGCGGGAGCTTTTGGACAAGCCCAACTCGGCAGATCTGGAGCAGATCATGGAGCGGCGCAAGTGCTACCGCTACACGCCGGGCAGCGCAAAGCTGCGGGCCGCCGAGACAGCCGACCGCTATCACCTCGGCATCGCCGCGCCCATCGTCTCCCAGGGTGATCTGATGGGCTGCGTCATGCTGCTGATGGACGAGCACGAGCAGGCCCCCGGTGAGGGCGACCAGCGCCTGGCCCAGACCGTCGCGGGATTTTTGGCAAAGCAGATGGAGAATTAAGCTGTGCAGCATTGCGGCCCGCTTGCCGCAGTGCTGCATTTTTCCTGCGCTGCGCTCCTTAAAATCTACATATATTGCAAAAATATACCTAGGGCCGAAATATAATTTGCCACGCCTTTTAAAGTATGGTATAATTGTCATATGGAGAAAAGAGCGAATTATTACGTCAGCGCGAAAGACGTGCTGATCTGGCTCGCGGCTTTGCTATTTGTCTGCTCGGCAGGCTTCCGCATCGCATATTTCTGCCAGAAAGGAGCAGATACAACGACGGTGTGGTTCCAGATCATCCTGCCGGTCATAGCGACGCTGCTTTACGCCGCGATCCTTCTGTTTGACGGGAAGGAGCATTTCTACCGGACTGCCTTCCCCCTGTTTTTGATTGTGATCTATCTCGCCCAGCACACGCTGGCCTCCGGGATGCACAAGCAATTTGTGCTGGTCCACTGGATCGTCTATCTGGCGCTTTGGGTCCTGTACCGGCAGGTCACCGCGGGGTACTACCGCCGGGTCGCCCTGCTCTGGGTCGTCTTCCTGGGTGTCAGCGCGTACTTTGCGTACGAGACGAAGGCTTTTTACCTCGCCGGTGTCTCCCCGCTGCAATACCTGATGAAGATCCCGGACCTGATGTTCTCCCTGGGCGTCTTCTTCACCTGCCTTTCCATCCGCACCCATACGGACAGCCTGTATCACCCCACCTGGGGCGACCGCAGCGACGGCCGCCGTCTGCGCACCCTATCCCCCATGGCCCAGGTCACGACCTATATCATGCCCGACCGCAACGGCGCCTCGAATTTTATCCGCGACAGCATCGAGATCACCGCCCTGGAGCGCTATATCCGGGAAAAGCGCAAGGCGGGTCTGCCCGGCTTCGGCATCACAGAGGCGATCATGGCGGCCTACGTCCGCTGCATCGCCCGCTATCCAGGCTGCAACCGCTTTCTCTCCGGCCAGAAGGTCTATGCCCGGGGCAATGATATCCAGGTTTGCATGGTCGTCAAAAAGGAAATGCGGGCAGACGCACCAGATACGGTCATTAAGCTGCACCTGACTCCGACCGATACCGTCGAGGAGATTTATCACAAATTCCGCAGTGCCGTCGCCGAAACGCAAAACGAAGCAGCAGATAGTTTCTTCGACCGCGTCGCCGGCGCCCTGTCGACCATCCCCGGTGTCTTTTTGAAATTCACCGTCTGGTTCCTGAAAACGCTGGACTATTTCGGCCTGCTGCCCAAGGTCCTGCTGGAGGTCAGCCCGTTCCACGGCTCGATTTTCTTCACCTCCATGGGCTCTTTGGGGATCCCGCCGGTGTTCCACCACCTCTACGACTTTGGCAACCTGCCGGTGTTCTGCGCCTTCGGCTGCAAGCGCCGGGTCCTGGAGCCACAGCAGGACGGCACCCTCGCCGTGCGCCGCTATGTCGACTACACCTTCAATTTAGACGAGCGCACCGTCGACGGCTTCTACTACGCCGAGGCGATGAAATACTTCCGCCGTCTTCTGAAAGAACCCGCCCGCCTAGAAGAGCCCATCGAAGTCCAGCGGGATATTGATTGAAGGATACATAAGAAATAAACTGCAAAGACGTGCTGCGGCAAATACGCAGCACGTCTTTGTGATTCCATTCAATTTTCTTCTAATTCCAGGAGCCGGGCCAGCTTAGCGCGCTGCTGGGGCGTCAAATTCCGCTCTTTTGCGGCTTCTGCAAAATACTTCTTCCCTTTGATTGTGATCGTCTCCGGCGGGAACAGCGCCTTGATCTCCTGCATCCGGTCCAACGCGAGATCGTCAGCATTCTCCTCATCCCGGCGGACAAAATCGCTGCAGGCAAAGTGCACCACGCGCCCCTCCTGCGTTGTGATCACGACCTGGTAAGCCCAACTGCGGCTTCCGATATAGTGCTTGCGGACATATACCGAGATCTCCAGCTTCGCAAAATCATCCGGGGAATAAACCGCCTTCTCCTGGTCAAAGACAGAGTACGTCACGATCGTATGGTCCGCCCGCATACACGCCCGGCCATAAACGCTCATGCAAGCCAGCGCCGTCGTGAGCACGAATCCGCAGAGCCACAGCCGCAACCAGAATGCGCGTTCCTTCCGCTGCGCCTGCGTCCTGGGGCGCTTGCAATGCCGTCGGCGCTTGTCAAACAGTGGAAAGCAATCCGCCGCCCACGGCGCTTTGCCATAGTGATATTTCCAGGTCCCAAAAATTGGCTGCTTGCTTTCCCATTTGCCCCGCAGCCAGAGAAACGGCGGCAAACACACATAGAGCGCCCAGGGCAGGCACAGCACACTGGAAGCGCCCCTTGTATAGGCGATCACCGACGCCTCCCGTGCGGCAGCCGCCTCTCCAAGAAAATAGCTCAAAAAGCTCAAACCCAGCCAAACTGCGCAGCAAATCCCGCAGCCTGCCGCATAGAGCCCCCGGTCCAGCAGCGACAGCGGCGGACGCCGGGGCTTTGTTTTCTTCTTTTTCCCCACAGCGCCCCCTGTTTTGCCGCCGCTATTCTAGCTCAAACATTAAACAGGAAGTTGACCACGTCGCCGTCCTGCATGACGTATTCCTTTCCTTCGCTGCGGAGCAGGCCCTTGGCCCGGGCTGCGGCCAGGGTCTGGCACGCCTGCAGATCGTCAAAGGCGACGACCTCGGCGCGGATAAAGCCCCGCTCAAAGTCCGTGTGGATCTTGCCCGCCGCCTGGGGCGCTTTCGTCCCCTGGCGGATCGTCCAGGCGCGGCATTCATCGCTGCCAGCCGTCAGGAAGGAGATCAGCCCCAGCAGCGCATAGCTCCGCTGGATGAGCAGGTCCAGGCCCGAGGTCTGCAGGCCCAGCTCCTCCATAAACATTGCCTTTTCCTCCGGATCGTCCAGCTCGGCGATATCCGCCTCCAGCTTCGCGCAAATGGGCAGCACCTGGCTCCCCTCCTCCGCCGCCAGCTCCGCCACCTGGCGGAAATAGGCGACAGACTCCGGCGCGGCGACGTCGTCCTCCGAGAGATTGGCGGCGTAGATCGTCTTTTTCAGCGTCAGCAGGTCCGAGGTGGCGATGAGGGCCATCTCCTCCGGGCTGCCGTCAAAGGTCCGGGCCAGCTTGCCGCCGCTCATATGCTCCTTCAGCGCGCCGAAGACATCCAGCTCCTTCTGGAAGCTCTTATTGCCGCTCTTGAGGCCCTTCTGCGCCTTTTCCAGCCGCCGGTCGATCATTTCCAGGTCCGCCATGATGAGCTCCAGGTTGATGATATCAATATCCCGCAGCGGATCCGTACTGCCCTCGACATGGGTCACATTCGCATTATCAAAGCAGCGGACGACATGGACGATGGCATCGGTATTGCGGATGTTGGAGAGAAATTTATTCCCCAGGCCCTCGCCCTGGCTCGCGCCCTTGACCAGCCCCGCAATATCGACAAATTCGATGACCGCCGGGGTAAATTTCTTTGGCTGGTACTGATCCCGCAGCCACTCCAGCCGCTTGTCCGGCACCGCGACCATCCCCACATTCGGGTCGATAGTGCAAAACGCATAGTTATCCGCCGGGACCCCGGCATTGGTGATCGCATTAAACAAAGTAGACTTCCCCACATTCGGCAGCCCGACGATACCTAATTTCATAGATCTCTACATCTCCTTAAACTTCTTGATCGATCAAGGGTTTCTGCGAACCGGCGTTTTGGATTTACGCCATTTGTACGCCAGTTTCGCATAGGATTATATATTTGGAAACCCTGCTTGATTCAAATAGCCGCACGCGCAGCGGTGATTTCTCCCGTTCGGAACATGCAGCTTTCCTTCCGGTTTTTACCCATTGTGCGCTCCGTTCCCGCAGCGGGAAAAAGCGCCTACTGCAACAACATAATTATAACAGATAAGCGCTTTCCCCTCAAGCTGTTTTTTGCAAATAATCTTTTGCCGTTAGATAACCAGCTTTGGGCTGATGTATTGCGCATTGAATTTCCCCCATCACAATGGATTTGTAGCCAAATAGCGCATGATTTTGTGATGCACAGAAAAAGCTGAACGGTGTGGAGAAAATCGCACACCGTAATGGCGATGGCAAAGTTTTTTGCCGCCAGCGGCCTGTCTTTCATCCCCGTGGTGGGCAACGTGGCCGCCGGGGCCATCATGGCCTCAGTCTGCCACTCCATCACCTATGCTTCCGGTGTCGTATATCTGGAGACGTTGCGCAAGCTCGCTGCTGCAGAACAGGACGCGGTCACCCTGGATATTCTGAAAGAAACCGCCGATGCTGTGCTCCAGGCACGGGATATGGCGCAGGTGTTTGAAGAAGCGAAGCGCAGCTACGATGCGGAGCAGTAAGCGCGAACGGTAGACGCCGCCATGGCGCTGTGTTATAATCAAAACAATACAGGAGCAAAGGCGGTGGGCAAATGCTGAAACAGCTTAAATACTTTCAATCTGTTGTTCGCTTAAGCAGCTTTTCCGAGGCGGCAGAGGAAAACTTTATTTCCCAATCTGCCATCTCCCAGCAGATCCAGGCGCTGGAGCGGGCGCTGGGGTTTCCGCTGTTAGAGCGCAAAAACCGCAGCTTTACCCTGACGCCCGCGGGGGAATACTTCTATCAAAAAAGCCTGATCCTGACGGCGGACTACGAACGGATGTGCAGCGAGGCCGCCAAGATCGCCAAGGGCGAGCGGGCAAGCCTAAAGATCGGATATCTGCGCTGCTATCCCGGCGGCGAATTTCCCCGCGCGCTGGCGCTGTTTTCGGAAAAGCATCCGGATGTGGAGGTATCGGTCACCTACGGCAACCACGAGGAGCTGTACGCCATGCTGCGCGCGGAGGAGGTAGACCTGATCCTGAACGACCAGCGGCGGGCGTTTTCAGACGAATATATGAACCTGCTGCTGGCCACCCGCGAAAGCTATGTGGAGGTCTCCGCCCGCAGCCCTCTTGCACAGCTTTCTCAAATCACCCCGCCGGAGCTGAAAAACATTCCGTGCATTTTGGTAACGTCCCCGGCGCAGAGAGAAACGGAGCAGGAATACTACCAGACCGTTGTGGGGCTTCAAGGTGAATTCTTGTATGCGGAGAATATGGAGGAAGCCCGGCTAATGGTGCTCTCTCACAAGGGCTTCCTTCCGGCGGAAGGCGCCTCGGCCCAGCCAACCGCAGAAAAATCCATCGTGCGGCTTCCCTTGGTGCGGGGAGAAGGACCGATCCTGCGAAATTACTGCGCCTTCTGGAAGAAGGACAACGCCAGCTACTATGTGGAGGCGTTTTCGGAGCTGCTGAAAGGGCAGTTTGCGGAATAATACAAAAGCGCTGCGCCGGTTGGAAGCAGCGCTTTTTATATTAGTTTTTCTTATACAAACAGGGCAAAAGTAAAATTGATTGCAGACGGCAGACCGGCTACAATCGTGCCAACAAATACAGGGAGGTTTTTCGCATGAAAAAGGTCATGTTACTGGCCGGTGCCGGGCAAATCGGCATGGCCATCGCCCGTCGGATGGGCGCAGGGATGAAAATCGTCGTAGGCGACAAGAAAATTGAAAACGCCCAGGCCATCGCCAAGACCATGAATGAGGCCGGTTTTGATGTGGTGCCTGTGGAGATGGATCTGTCCAGCCGAGAATCCATCCAGAATCTTATTGCCGCTGGTCTCGAGTACGGTGAGATCAAAATGCTGGTGAACGCCGCGGGCGTCTCCCCCAGTCAGGCCCCGATTGAAGCCATCTTGAACGTCGATCTCTATGGCACGGCGGTGCTGCTGGAGGAGGTCGGCAAGGTGATCGCCCCCGGCGGCGTGGGCGTGACCATCTCCAGTCAGTCCGGCTGGCGGATGCCCGCTCTGACCGCCGAGCAGGACTTGCTGCTGGCGACGACTCCCACGGAGGAGCTGCTTTTGCTCGATTTTTTGCAGCCGGAGAATATCCGCGATACGCTCCACGCCTATCAGATGGCCAAGCGCTGCAACGAAAAGCGGGTCATGGCCCAGGCGGTGGAATGGGGCAAGCGGGGCGCGCGGCTCAACGACATCGCCCCCGGCATCATCGTCACACCGCTGGCGCTGGACGAATTTAACGGCCCCCGCGGTGATTTCTATAAGAATATGTTTGCCAAGTGCCCCGCAGGCCGCCCCGGCACGGCAGACGAAGTTGCCAATGTGGCAGAATTGCTGATGAGCGACAAAGGCGCTTTCCTCAGTGGCTCCACCTTCCTCATTGACGGCGGCGCAACAGCCAGCTATTATTACGGCCCGTTGAAACCGGGCGCAGAGGGCTAAGGCGGAATCTTCTGCCTAATGAAACAGCGCAAGGACCTGACACAGCGTGTGTCAGGTC
>CAKTTR010000056.1 GCA_934615645.1 uncultured Oscillospiraceae bacterium
CATCAAATCCTACCAGGAAAAGGCGGGAATCCAAAAGCAGATCACCCCGCACACCCTGCGCCACAGCTTCGCGGCGCACCTGCTGGAAAACGGCGCGGACCTGCGCTCCATCCAGGAAATGCTGGGTCACAGCGATATTTCCTCGACGCAGATCTACGCCCAGATCGTGAAGCAGAATATCAAAAATGTCTATGAACAATGCCACCCGAAGGCGTAAAAGCTGCCGCGCGTAAGACCGGCAGGGGTGGCAAAAAAAATAACGGGCATCCGAGGAAAATCGGATGCCCGTTATTTTTTTGCCCACAGGAAGCGCAAGCGCTCTCTTGGCGGCGTACAAGGCAGCTGCCGCTTGTACATCGGCAGCCGCCCAATGCATAGAACTCTTTACTGGATGAGCCCGCTTTCTTTTAGCAAAATTTCAATATCTGTGCCCTTGACCTTCTTCAAAACGATCTTGAGCAGCTCCTTTTCCCCAAAGGAGAGCTTCGCGTCGCTCAGGGGCTTCTTGTCAATGGCATAGTAGCAGGCCCGCAGGATCTCCCGCACATCATACTTGCTGCCCCAGACCTCCGGGACGCCGCGGTCGATGTCCAGCAGGGTGTAGACCGACTCCATCCCGGTCCGCATGGAATACTCGGTGGTAAAGATGGTGTCCCGGGGCGTCTCGGCGAATTGGCCGATGAAGGCGAAATTCACAGCGCCGTCCGGCACGACCTTCGGCCGGTCGGACTCCTTGCGGGGCTGGAAGAAGGCGTTGATATAGGGCATAAAGCAGGTCGTCGTGTTGCAGGCATCGTGAGCAAGCGCGTTGATCTTTTCCGTCGGCACGCCGATGTGATACAGCCACTCCCGGCAGACCTCCTCGCCGGTGCAGTCCCGCATGGCCTTTTTCACGAAGTTGCCTTCCCGGTTGGTGTTCAGAGAATACAGCCACACAAGCACCATATTCTTGTCCTGCGACTTGAACTGGGGCTGGCGGTTGATGGTCCAGGAGAGATACCAGTTGTCGGTGCTGTCCTTGACGGTGACGATACCGCCGGTGGTCACCTTGCCGGAGCGCGGATCGCGCTGGCAGATGTTCCTGATATGCTGGATGATCTCCTCGTTGGAGGTCGCCACGGTGGCGCTCATCCAGTTGGTGGCGTCCACATCGGAGCAGAATTTCTCCGGGTTGCCGTACTCGCTATGCTCTGCCTGCGCGGCAATGGCCTTCCACATATCCCAGGACTCGCCCGCGCCGTTCTTCACGCCGGACAGGTCCGGGGCGTGGGTCTGGTCGCCGTAGCAGGAGGTATCGGTGCAGCAGCCGTTGGTGATGAAGACCAGGTCGTCCTCGATGAGATCAATGGTCTGCTGCTTGCCGTCCTTGACGTACACGATCTGCCGGGCCGTCTTCTTGCCGCCCTCGGTCTCGATGATGACATTCTTGACATCCATGCCGTACTCAATCTGTACGCCGTGCGCCTCCAGATATTTCACCAGCGGCAGGATCATGCTCTCGTACTGGTTGTATTTGGTAAAGCGCAGGGCACTGAAATCGGGCAGCCCGTCGATGTGATGGACATACCGGCACAGATACCGCTTCATCTCCAGCGCGCTGGACCAGCGCTGGAACGCGAACATCGTCTGCCAGTAGAGCCAGAAGTTGGTGCTCCAGAAGGAGTCCGGCAGGACATCAGAGATCTTCTTGTCCTCCAGATCCTTTTCCGGTGTCAGGAACAGCTTGGACAGCGCCAGGGCGGAGTCCTTATCCAGCTTGAACTGCTTGTCGGTGTGGGCATCCTCGCCGCGGTTCACGCTGGCGCGGCACAGGGAATAGTTGGGGTCGTGCTTGTTGAGCCAATAATACTCATCCAGCACAGAGACGCCCGGCGTCTCGAGGGAGGAGACGTCCCGGAAGGTGTCCCACATGACCTCGAAATGGTTGTCCATTTCCCGGCCGCCTCGCATAAAGAAGCCCTTGGTAATATCCTTGCGGCCGTCGCAGCTGCCGCCTGCCAGGTCCAGCTTTTCCAGCAGATGGATGTGCTCGCCTTTCATCTGCCCGTCGCGGATGAGATAAAAAGCCGCCGTCAGGCCAGCAAGGCCGGTGCCGATGATATAGGCTGATTTTTTGTCCACATCCTTGGGCTTTTCGGGATGGGCAAAGGATTCGTACGTGCCAGCGGAATAATACATAATCGTAACCTCCTGTTGTGTTTCGTTTTTTCTTTTGTTGGTTTCATTATAGCGTTTCCCGTCTGGCTTGCAATAAACAGAAAAACCTCCGTGATAAAAGTCTTATCACGGAGGTAACTGTGTAAAAGTTTTAATCAAAAGCGCAAAAATGATAAATTCAGAATTGGAACCGGGCGAGTGCGGCGGACATCGAGCCTTTGATGAGCTTGGCAAGCCGATCCACGATCTGCTGCGGGTCCTCGCGCATATCCTCTTTGATCCAGTCAAGCATCAGCCCAATCAAAATGTAGGCATAGATTTGGGCAATAAACTGCTTGTCCTCATCCCGGACCTTCCTCGTCCCGACTTCTTCGTTGAGCACATCCAGTAAAAGCTGGTCCACCAGCGGCTGCAGGTATTTTTCCACCTGTTCCCGGTGGACGCAGCGGTAAACATTCAGAACAAACGGCTTATTCTCCTGGGCTGCTTCAAAAATCTGCAAAAGGCCCTGCTGCCATGTCTCATACGTCTTTTTTTCATTCAGCGCCTTCTTAGCATCTTCCAGGCAGGACCATTCCACAAGATCGTAGATATCCTTGAAATGGTAATAAAATGTCATGCGATTGATGCCGCAGTCCTCGGCAATGTCATTGATGGTAATCTTGGTCAGCGGCTTTTTCAGCAGCAGATGCTTCAGTGACTGTTCCAAGGCACGCTTTGTAATCTGTGACATCGTAGCTTGCTCCTTCCCAACAGATCCGCAAATAGATGGCCCAACCGACGGCGGCAAACAGGGGAGAAAACCACGTCCGACCGGTCGGCGCGCCGCTATCTTGTATTTTATAAGATTTTTGCCTAAAGCGCAAGCACTGCCCTTCGAGAAAGGCAGCCCCGTCTTATCACGCGGCGCAGGCGATCGGGTATGCTTGCGTGCGGCGTTTTTTACGCCTGCCCACCCGCGGGCGGGGTGTGGAGGCGGAAGGTGTTTTTGCAGTATTCCAGCAGCCCATCGCGCTGCATTTTCCCCAGCTCCTTGGAGAGGGCGCTGCGGTCGACATTGAGGTAATCGGCCAGCTGCTGGCGGTCAAAGGGCAACTGCAGCGTCGTCGTGCCGCGCTGGACGGCCTGGGCGGAGAGATAGGTGAGGACCCGCCCCCGAATCGTCTTGGCCCCGGTGCAGAACATGCGGCCGGAGAGGGCGAGGTTTTTAGAGGCCAGGATGGCGATGAGATTCGCCTGCAGCTTGCCGTACCACGATTTTTCCGCATTCTCTGGAGCCAGCAGCGCTGGAAGGCGGAGAAATTCGACGCTGCAAGCCTCCGCCGCCACCGCGTCGACCAGCATCGGCCCGGTGCAGAGAGCGTAGGTTTCGGCAAAGACCTCCCCGGCGGCAATATTTCCGAGGATGCTGCGGTTGCCCCAGAGGTCGTTGGCCTCAATATGGACGCTGCCAGTGCGCACAATCCCGATTTCCGCGACCTGCTGGCCCGCGTGGAAGATCACCGCCCCTTTGGCAAAGCTGCCCCGGCGCGTGAAGGGCCCGATGGCGGCCCGCTCTTCCGGGGTGAAGCTTTGAAAAATGGCAGATTTTTCCATTGAAACCACTCCTTTTCGTGGTTATAACCACGGACGATTTGTAACTATCCTACTATACTAAAGCCAGAAAAGCAAGGGAACAAGCGGTTCCCGCGAGAATAATTTTTCGGAGGATATGACGATGGTCCGTAAAATCGTTCACATTGAGGAAGAAAAATGCAATGGCTGCGGCGCGTGCGCGAATGCTTGCCACGAGGGCGCGATCGCCATGGTAAATGGCAAGGCGCGTCTGCTGCGGGATGACTACTGCGACGGCCTGGGCGACTGCCTGCCAGCCTGCCCCACCGGCGCGATCACAATCATCGAGCGCGAGGCGGAGGCCTATGACGAAGCGGCCGTCCAGGCCAAGCAGGGCAAAGCGGCGGCCCAGCCCCACGCCGCCCCCGGCTGCCCGGGGCTCCGGATGCGCCAGCTCCGCCGCACGCCGCCCCCGGCGGAGGCCTCGCGCCCCGGTACGATGCCCTCGCAGTTGGCTCAGTGGCCCTGCCAGATCAAGCTGGCGCCCATCCGCGCGCCGTATTTTGAAGGCGCAAAGCTGCTCATCGCCGCCGATTGCAGCGCCTTTGCCTGCGGCAGCTTCCACGAACGCTTTATGCGCGGCAAGGTCACCCTCATCGGCTGCCCGAAGCTCGACGGGGTCGATTACAGCGAAAAGCTGGCGGAAATTCTCCGGCAGAACGACATCGAGAGCGTGCAGGTTGTTCGGATGGAGGTCCCGTGCTGCGGCGGGCTGGTCCAGGCCGTCCGCCAGGCGCTGCAGTGCAGCGGCAAGTGCATCCCCTGGCAGGTCGTGACCCTCTCGGTCGACGGCCAGGTGTGCAGCGAAGTGTAACAAATTTAAAAACGCTCCCGGCGTGCATCTCTTACAAAAGAGGTTGCGCGCCGGGTTCTTTTTTGCCCGGGCCGCCGCTTCGACAAAACATTTCGCCCCGCTTCGCTATACTGGAAGCAGGGAAAGCCAAACGCGCGGGGATTGCGGCAAATTCTGAGACAGGAGGCATTGGGAATGAATCTGACAAGTTACCTGCAAAACAGGCAGCTGACCGTAGCACTGAGCGGCGAGATCGACCACCACAGCGCCAAGGAGATCATGCAGGCGCTGGCGGCGAAGGTGGAGCTCTATCTGCCGCTGGTCTGCATTTTGGATTATAAGGATGTAACGTTTATGGATTCCAGCGGGATCGCCATCCTTATTTTTATGCTGCGGCGGATGCGGGAGCTGCAGGGTGAGCTGCGGCTTTGCAATGTCGCGGCGCAGCCGTTGAAGGTCATGCGGGCCGCCGGGGTGAACCGGCTGCTGAATATCCAGGAGGTGTGCAGAAATTGAATGTACTGAATCAAATGCAGCTGGAATTTCCCAGCCGCTCGGCCAACGAGGCCTTTGCCCGGACCGCCGTCGCGTGCTTTGCCGCGCAGATGGACCCGACAGTGGAGGAGCTCAACGACATCAAGACCGCCGTCTCGGAAGCGGTGACAAATTGCATCGTCCACGCTTACCCCGACAAAATTGGCAAGATCACCCTCAAGGCCCGAATTTTAGAGGGCGCCGTCCTGGATCTTTCCATCCGCGACCGGGGCTGCGGCATCGCCGATATTACCCAGGCGCGGCAGCCGATGTTCACGACCGGCGGCGCCGAGCGCAGCGGCATGGGCTTTACGATCATGGAGAGCTTTATGACTGCCATCCGTGTCACCTCCAGCCCCGGGAAGGGGACGTGCGTCTATCTCAAGCGAAAAATTGTCCGCCGGGGGAACCGGGTTGAACGGGACGTTTGAGCAGCTGCTGGGCCGCGCCAAGGGCGGCGACCGGGACGCCGCCCAGCAGCTGCTGCTGGAAAATAACGGACTGGTGTGGTCCGTCGTCCGCCGGTTCTACGGCCGCGGTGTCGACCCAGACGACCTCTACCAGCTGGGCTGCCTGGGTTTTTTAAAAGCCCTGGAGGGCTTTGACCCCGCCTTTGGGACCCAGTTTTCTACCTATGCCGTCCCCAAAATCAGCGGCGAGATCCGCCGCTTTTTGCGCGATGATGGGGCCGTTAAGGTCAGCCGGGCGATGAAGGAGCAGGCCGCGGCCATCAAAATGGCCCGCCAGCAGCTGACGGCCCAGCTCTTCCGGGAGCCGACCCTCTCAGAGCTGGCGGAAAAAACAGGCCTTTCCCCAGAGGAGATCGCCGTGGCAGAGACAGCCACCAGCGCCACCGAGTCCATTCAGAAGCAGACGGGGGAGGACGGCTTCTCTTTGGAGGACGTCTTGACCAAGGGGGACCCGGAGGAGGCGATGATCGAGCGCATCGCCCTGCGGGAGGCCATCGGGGCCCTGGCACAGCGGGAGCGGCTGGTCATTGAGCTGCGCTATTTCCGGGCCATGACGCAGGAGCAGGTCGCCCGGGTGCTGCAGGTCTCCCAGGTGCAGGTCTCGAGGATCGAGAAAAAGGCCGTCACGAATCTGCGCGGGCTGCTGCAAAGTGAATAGCGGGGGGAAGAAGGGGAAAGTTTTTTGCCCCAGCCTGTCGACAAAAGCGCCAAAATATACTAAAATAGAAGGCACAAGCGCGTTCTGCGCGCGATTTTTTATGACAGGTGAAGCTATGACCGAAGCAAGCAAGCAGCGCTTTTTGCAATTGCGCACGAATTATATCAAAAACGAATTTTCCAACCTGAACCCCCAGCAGCTGCAGGCCGTCCTCCAGACGGAGGGGCCGATGCTTCTGCTGGCCGGAGCGGGCAGCGGCAAGACGACGGTGCTCATCCACCGCATCGCCAACCTCATCCGCTTTGGCTGCGGCGCGATGAGCGACGAGGTCCCCGACTATCTCACAGATAAGGACATCGCCTTTTTAGAGCATCTCGACCAAGCCCATGCCACCCCGGAGGAAAAGCGCCGGGCCGACGCCCTGTGCTGTATGCACCCCGCCGCCCCCTGGCGCATCATCGCCATTACATTTACCAATAAGGCCGCCAACGAGCTCAAGGACCGCCTGGAGCGGATGCTGGGCCCTGAGGCGGCGGATATCTGGGCCATGACATTCCACGCCGCCTGCTGCCGCATCCTGCGGCGGTACATCGACCACCTGGGCTATGACCCTCGCTTCACGATCTACGATACCGCCGATTCTGAGCGCGTCATCAAGGATATCCTGCGGGAGCGCTCCCTGGATGAAAAATCCTTCCCACCGCGGCTGATCCTATCCCTCATCAGCAAGGCAAAGGACAAGCTGCAGCAGCCGGATGAATTTGCCGCCCAGGCCGCCGCAGCAGGGGACTACCGTCTGGAAAAGATCGCCGAGGTCTACGCGGCCTATGCCCAGCGCTGCAAGGCAGCCAGCGCCGTGGATTTTGACGATATCATTCTGCTGACGGTCCAGCTGCTGCAGCAGTACCAGGACGTGCGGGACTATTATCAGGAGAAATTCCGCTATGTCATGATCGACGAATACCAGGATACGAACCACCTGCAATATCTCCTGGCCTCCCTTCTGACGGGGCGGCGGCAGAATATCTGCGTCGTCGGCGACGATGACCAGAGCATTTACCGCTTCCGCGGCGCGACGATCGAAAATATCCTGAATTTTGAGCAGCAATTCCCCAATACCTGCCTCATCCGCCTGGAGCAGAATTACCGCTCGACCCAGTCCATCTTGAACGCGGCCAACGCCGTCATCGCTAACAACCAAGGCCGCAAGGGCAAAAACCTCTGGACGAAAAACGATCCCGGCGTCCCCGTGACACTCTATAGCGCCTACGACGCCAGCGACGAGGCCAATTACATTGCCGCCAAGATCCTAGCCGGCAGCATGCAGCACTCCTATAAGGATTACGCCATTCTCTACCGCACGAACGCCCAGTCCAACGCGCTGGAATATGCCATGAAGCGGCAGGGCATTCCGTACCGCGTCATCGGCGGCACCCGCTTCTTTGACCGCGCCGAGGTCAAGGACATGCTGGCCTATCTCTGCGTCATCAACAACCGGGCGGACGACTTGCGCCTGGCACGGATCATCAACAATCCCCCCCGGGGCATCGGCGCAAAGACGCTGGAAATGGCCAGCCGCCTGGCGTCCAGCAGCGGCGTGCCGCTCTACGGCGTCGTCTCGTCGCCGGGGGAATACCCGGCGCTGGAGCGCGCGGCAGGCAAGCTGCAGGCGTTCTGCCAGATCATCGAGGACTGCGCCGCCCTGCTGGGGACGATCCCGCTGCCGGATTTCTACGACGAAGTCGTCGCCCGCACCGGCTACGCCGCCATGCTGGAGCAGAAAAACGATGTCGAGAGCCGCGCGCGGCTGGATAATATCCGCGAGCTGAAATCCTCCATTTTGAGCTACCTGGAAAACACGGATGAGCCCTCCCTCAACGGCTTTTTGGAGGAGATCGCCCTCTATACCGACCTGGAGCAGCTGGACAGCGACAGCGACGCCATCATTATGATGACGATCCACGCCGCCAAGGGGCTGGAATTCCCCCATGTCTTCCTCTCCGGCGCGGAGGAGGGGCTTTTCCCCGGTATGCGCGCCATCGGCGAGCCGGAGGAGATGGAGGAGGAGCGGCGGCTGTGCTACGTCGCCATGACCCGGGCCAAGGAATCGCTGACCATCACCTACGCCAAGCAGCGGATGCTCTATGGCCGCACCACCGTCAACCACCGCTCCCGCTTTGTCGATGAAATTCCCAAAGAATGCGTCACCGGCGGGGAGGACCGCCGCCCGCAGCGCCGGGAGGCCGCCCCGGCCCCCAGAAAGCCCCGCCCGCGGCACGATTCGCTCCTGGCGGCCAAGCCCCAGGCCGCTGCCAGCTACCAGGCCGGGGATATGGTCCTGCACGACGCCTTCGGCGAGGGCATGGTCATCTCCGTCGCCAAAATGGGCAATGACGCCATGCTGGAGATCGCCTTTGACCGGGTCGGAACGAAGAAGCTGATGGCCAATTACGCCAGCCAGCATATGCACAAGCAGGCATAACGCGCCCCGCCGTGGCATAGCCTTGCCCGAGGGGGTGAGGGGATGCGAAAACGGCGGCGCGCCCGGCGCTATCTTGCGCTGCTTGCAGCGCTCGCGCTCCTGGTGGCGCTGTTTTACCGCTTCCGCCTGACGCCGCTTATCAAAGAGCTGGCTGTCACGGAGGTGGAGAACCAGGCGTCGGACGTCATTTCGGACGCCGTCGGCGCGCAGATCGCGGACGGCAGCATTGATTATAACAAAATCATCACCCTGGAAAAGAATGCAGACGGGCAAATCACCGCCCTCAAGACGAATATGGCCCAGGTGAACCAGCTGCGGCGGGAGATCTTGGCCCAGGTGAACCAACGCATCCTGGACCTCAATGTCTACGCCCTGGCCGTGCCATTGGGCAGCGTCGTTGCCCCCGGGCTGCTGTCGGGCCTTGGTCCGCGGCTGCCGATCCACGTGACGTCGGTCAACAACGCCAGCGCGGATTTCACCAGCAGCTTTTCTGAAGCAGGAATAAACCAGACGCTGCACCAAATTTTAATGGAAGTCAGCATGGATGTCACGATCCTCGTCGCCGGGGGCACGAAAAAAGCGACGATCTCTCAGACCGTCGTCGTCGCGGAGACGGTGATCGTCGGGATCGTCCCGGAGTCGTTTTTGAATGTCGGAACCTAAGGGAGAGAAAGCATGGACCCAAAAGAAGAGATCGCCGCTCTGACGCAAGAGCTGGAGCAAGCCAATTATCAATACTATGTGCTGGATCAGCCCAGCATGGAGGATTTTGAATATGACCGGAAGCTGCGCCGCCTGGAGGAGCTGGAGCAGGCGTGGCCCGCGTATGCCGCGGCCAGCTCGCCGACAAAGCGCGTCGGCGGCATGGCGCTGCAGCAATTTGAAAAGGTGACCCACGCCACGCCGCTGGAAAGCCTGCAGGACGTCTTCTCCGAAGACGAGCTTGCAGAATTTGACGAGCGCCTCCGCGCCGGACAGATTGCCCCCGGGTATACCGTCGAGCCGAAAATCGACGGGCTGTCTGTCGCGCTGGAGTACCGTGACGGCGTCTTCTACCGGGGCGCGACCCGGGGCGACGGGCTGGTCGGCGAGGATGTCACGGAAAATTTGAAGACGATCCGCTCTATCCCGCTGCGCCTGCCGGAGGCGCTGCCGCGGCTTATCGTCCGGGGCGAGGTGTATATGCCCAAGGCCGTCTTTGCCAAGCTCAACGCCAGCAGGGAAGAGCAGGGGCTTTCCTCCTTTGCCAACCCCCGCAACGCCGCCGCCGGTTCGCTGCGCCAGCTGGATTCCAAGATCGCCGCCCAGCGGCAGCTGGATATTCTGCTCTTTAACCTGCAGCTGGCCGAGGGCCGCAGCTTTGCGACCCATCACCAGACGCTGGAGTACCTCCGCAGCCAGCATTTCAAGGTCATCCCGTATACCGTCTGCACCGAACTGCCGGAGATCTGGGCCCAGGTGCAGCAAATTCACGCCACGCGCCTGGAGCGGCCCTATGATATCGACGGCGCCGTCATCAAGCTGGACCGCCTGGCCGACCGGGACGCCCTGGGCAGCACGGCCAAATTCCCGCGCTGGGCCGTCGCGTATAAATATCCGCCGGAAATTCGTGAGACGGTCGTGCGGGATATCGTCATCCAGGTGGGCAGGACAGGCGTGCTGACGCCGAAGGCCGTCGTCGCCCCGGTTCGCCTTGCCGGAACGACGGTCACAAATGCGACCCTGCACAACCAGGATTTTATCACGGAAAAGGATATTCGCATCGGCGATACCGTCGAAATCCGCAAGGCAGGGGAGATCATCCCGGAAATTCTGCGGGTGAAGCCGGAAAAGCGCCCCGCCGGGGCCGTGCCGTATCATATCCCGCTGCTGTGCCCGGTCTGCGCCGCGCCGGTCCAGCGGGATGAGGACGGCGTCGCCATGCGCTGCACGAACGTCTCGTGCCCGGCGCAGCTGGCCCGCTACGTCGCCCATTTCGTCTCCCGGGACGCCATGGGCATCGACGGCCTGGGCACCGCCATCACCGAGCAGCTGATTTCCATCGGCCTGATCCATTCGCCTGCCGACCTCTACACCCTGACCCTAGAGGAGATCGCCGGGCTCTGGAAAAAAGGGGAGAGAGCCCCGCAAAAGCTGCTGGATTCCATCGCCGCCAGCAAGAAAAACGACCTTTCCCGGCTGCTGTTTGCCCTGGGCATCCGCCAGGTCGGCGCAAAGGCGGCCAAAGTACTGAGTCTGCACTTCGGAACCTTGGACGCCGTCTTTGCCGCCGATGACGAGACGCTGACCGAGATTCCCGACGTCGGCGCCATCACGGCGGCCAATATCCGCGCCTGGTACGCCCGCCCGGCCAATCAGCAGATGATCGAGCAGCTGCGCCAGGCGGGGGTCAATTTTGAAAATCAGACGAAGCTTGTGGACCAGTCCTTCGCCGGGATGACCTTCGTCCTGACCGGCACGCTGGAGACCATGACCCGCGATGAAGCCGGCCAAAAGATCGAGCTGCGGGGCGGCAAAGTCTCCGGCTCCGTCTCGAAAAAGACCAGCTACGTCATCGCCGGCGAAAGCGCCGGCACCAAGCTGCGCAAAGCCCAGCAGCTGGAGATCCCGGTTTTGACCGAAGCGGAATTCCTCGCGATGCTTGGGTGAAGGAGCTTGCCACAGTTCCGTAACAGAAAATACAAGACGCACTGGTTGCTATTACATGTCCAGATTGCATTTCCAAATTGCATCATCCATCAACCCCAACACAATAGAATCCCCTGGATATTAAGTTTCAACGGATGATCAAGTTTCAATACACAGGCGCGGCCACTGCTTGCCGCGCCTGTCGCCATTGTTCGCCCCACAGCCAGCACACGAATCCCGCATGACCAGCCCGCAACCCGCACGCAACCACCAGACAACCAACCGTAGGGGAACGGTTGCTTAACGTGGGACCGTTCCCTTGTGTGATAAGCTAAAGTGCAACAAAATAAAAATTTTGTTGCACTTTCAGATGAGATTTGCTATAATACAGCTATGGAGCCCCGGTTGGGGCTTGTGTGCGGCGGTGGGCGGCGCTGGGGTGTGCTTTTAGGCAGCTTTGGCGTGGCTGCGGCGCGTAGACGAATTTTGATTTCCTTTCAGCGATTTTCTTACGAGGTGCCACGATGCTGTATGACCGGGATTGCCCGACGGTTTTGCGGGAGTTTCTCTCTTATCACGAAAATATCAAAGGCCAGTCTCCCAAGACGGTCAGTGAATACTATTTGGACCTGCGGATGTTCCTGCGCTTCTGCAAGCTGGTGAAGCACGAAATGCCCTATGATACGGACCTGGAGAC
>CAKTTR010000057.1 GCA_934615645.1 uncultured Oscillospiraceae bacterium
CAAATTCCGCAGGTATGCTATAATACAGAAGCTGTCCGAACAGCGAACCAAATATGGGGGTATAGCTCAGCTGGGAGAGCGCTTGAATGGCATTCAAGAGGTCAGCGGTTCGATCCCGCTTATCTCCACCAAAAGCCACCGGAAACGACGTGTTTTCGGTGGTTTTTCTATGCGAAAAAATGGTAGTTTTTTAGATGCATAGCGGTCTAGGGGTAATCCTGGAGCGACCCGGGAGCAACACTGTAATAACCTGCCGCAACACGGCCGCAACGCGCCGCAACACGGCAGCGATACTGCAGCGACGCTGTAACAGCTGCTAAAGCACGGGGCAATGTGTAAAGATGTGAAAATAGTGTGAAAAATTGTGTTTCTAGGATTTTTTTGGGGGCAGGCCGTTGCGGTTGGTCTGCTCGTTTTTTTAAGGGACCATGTTTGGAACCACGCTTTCAGGCGGCGGGCGCATGGGTGGCTTTGATGGGAGGAGAATGGCTTCTGCGATTCTCCTCCCTTTCTCTATTTTTGTGGCGAGCGGCGGCTGTGGGGGGTGTTTTGTGGGTTGGATGATCCGCCGGGTTGCGGTTTGTAGCGGGTGATATCATCCTTTGGAATGATTTACATTTTTGGTCGAATCTGTATAATAGGATCGAGACAGAACCCCCGGTGCGCTGGGGGGAAAACGCGCGGTGAAGAGCGGGAGATGGGACGCCGCGCCGGGCGGAAGAAATGGCGCGGCTGGTCGTGTTGCAGCGGCGGTTTGCGTCGCAGCGGCGGGTCGCGTTGTGGCGGCGGGTCGCGTTGTGGCGGCGGATTTTCGTCGCAGCGGTGAATTTGCGTTTCAGCGGCGGTTTTTCGTTGCGGCGGAATGCGGCGGCGGAGATTGGAAACGCCAGGAACCATCGTAAAAAACAGCGCCTGCTATGGCTGCAGGCTGGAGATAGAACACACATACACACCCTAACATGCACACCCTAACATGCACACCCCAACATTGCACACCCCAACATGCATACCCCCAAAGGAGGAACCTATGAAAAAACGAGTTTTGAGCCTGCTTTTGGCGTTTGCCCTCTTCCTGACGCTGCTGCCGACGGCGGCGTTTGCCGCCAGCGGCGACATGGACAGCGGCGTGATCGGCGGCGGTGACCTGACCGGCGACGGCAGTTCCACCGGCGACGGCACGGGCGGCGGCGTTTACGTCCCCCCTGGCAGCACGTCGGAAGGCGGTGGCGGCGTCTATGAGGACACGCGGACGGAGATCTGGCGCGATGGGACAAAGCGCGTCCAGATCGGCCGCCCCTACGACGGCACGACGGACGGCAGCACCGTCCTGGCCAGCTTCCCCTTTACCGACGGCACGAACGAGATCACCCTGACCGAGGGGACCGACTGCACAGCGGTCAAGACCTTCGACTCCCCCGACACGGGCGACCGGACCGTCACCGTCTCCCTCACGCTCATCGGTGACGCCGCGGCGCGCTACAAGCTCAAGGCAGGCGAAGAGAGCTTCACCATCGACGGCTCGATCAACAAAGCCTGGCCCAAGCTGACGCTGAAAAGCCTCCAGGAAGCCTGCACGACCATCGACCCGCTCCTGCCGCTGCTGACGTTAAGCGGCGTGGAGGAAGACGCGGCGGTGACCTATTACTACACCCCGTACCAGCAGTCCATCGGCAGCTCGGACCTGGATTTCCTCAACCAGGAGATCACCGCGAGCACCCGGATCAGCGAGGCCGGGACCTATTACCTCTTTGCCAAAACGGCGGCGACGAAGAACTATGAGAGTAACCTTTCCAATACCCTGACCCTCACGGTCACGGACGCGCCGCTGCACAGCCACACGGCGTGCGGCGCGGATGCGTGCGGCCACCTGGGCCACGCGGGCGCTACGTTCCAGCCCTGGGACGGCACGGGCCCCCTCCCCGCTTCCGAAGACAGCAGCACGAATTATGTCTACCTGACCGGCAACAGCACGGCGGACCTGACCCTGGCGGCGGGCGGCGATGCGCAGAATCTTTACCTGTGCCTGAACGGCAAGGCCCTCAGCGGGACCATCACCGTCCAGGAAGGCGGCTGGCTCACCCTCTGCGACTGCGCCGGCGGCGGCTCGATCAGCGGCGTCACCGTGGGCAGCGGTTATCTCGTGAGCTTCGGCGGCAAAATTGGCACGCTGACGCTGCAAAGCGTGAACGCCCAGCTCTATGGCGGCAGCTTCGGCAGCATCGTCAACCGTACCGGCAACTATTTTGATCTTGGCATCCTGCTGCCGGACGACGTGGCCTTCCAGGGCGCGGACGGCGCGTTCCTTTCGCGCGATACGACGCTGAGTAACGGGAAAACGAAGGAAAACCTCACCGTGACGACCTGCCAGGACGGGGACCACAAAGCGAACTACATCGCAGGCGGCACCTACCTCTGCCGCTATTGCGGCAAGACACTCGCTGCGGCAGTCGGCGCAGGCAACCCCCATTATTTTACGGACCTGCAAACCGCCTTTGCCTATGCGCTGGAAACAGAAGCGTACAACCCGACGGTAAGCCTGCTCTGTGACGTGGCAGTCAGCCAGACCATCGTGCTGGACTCTGGCAGCCAGGCTATATTCCAGCTGGAGCTGGGCGGCCATACCCTCTCCAACGCGCCGGGCTGCACCGGCAGCATTTTGCAGGTGACGGGCGGCAGGCTCGTCCTGCGGGATTATAGCTCGAATCCCGCCAAGCTGGCCGCCGACGGTGTGGACGGCATCGTCGTCACCGGCGGGGTGCTGGAGGTGACGGGCACGCTCCACGCCAGCGGCGCGGGCTGCGCGGCGGTCCGGCTGCAGGGCGGCGTTGCAGCGGACTTCACCTACGGCAGCGCTACGGCGGAAGCTGGCGCGTACGCCATCGTCGCCGAGGGCGGCGAGCGCCTGGAAGTTGGCAGCACGACCAGCGCGTCCAACGCGTTCGGCCCGGTGCAGATCGCCAGCAGCTATTCGGGCAAGGTCCTGCTGAATTCCGGCACGTATGACAGCATCGAGGTCGAAGGCGAGAAATTCCCGACTGTCGGCGCGCTGCTGAGTACATATTGCAAGTTTGTGGACCCGGAAACCGGCGACGAGGTGGATAGCGCGGTGCAGAAGGTCGAGAACGTCCAGGTCGTGCATCAGCATGTCTATAACGAGAACGGCCGCTGCAAGAGCAACGATTGCCGCGCGGTCGCATCCGCCAAGATCGCAGGCACCGGCGATGAGAGCCTGGACCGGTTCTACGATCGCTTGGCCGAGGCCCTGGCCGTCGCCCAGGCCCACGACGGCTGCACGCTGACGCTCTGGCGCGACGTGGACGCCGGCAGCACGGGGCTGACCATTGATGGTGGCAGCTTCACCCTTGCGTTTGGTACCTACGCCCGGATCGCAGACCCGACCATTTCCGAGCCCCCCTATCTCCTGCGCATCACCGGTGGTACCATCCGGCTCACCGGCGCCGTGTATTTCGATCCGAGCTCCAGCAAAACCACCTTGCTTTTGGTCGACGGCGGCGATGTGACGATCTGCAGCGGCAATTTCCAGCATGATTACGACGGGCCTCTGGTGGAATACCGAAGCGGCTCGCTGACCCTCCAGGGCGGCAGCTATACTGGGGTCGCGGGCGCGGCGCTCTTGACGCTTCCCGAAGGCAAGACCTACGCCGACCTGCTGGCCCCGGGCTACTTCTACGCGGACGCGGACGGCAACGCCATCCCGGCAAGCGAATTGGAAAGCAAGACGAGCTTCCAGGTCACCGCCTGCCAAACCCACACCTGGGGCGCGGACTATACCTGCACGACCTGCGGCCTAGTCTGCGAGGCTACGGTGACGACGGGCGATGACACCGTCTGCTACAAAAAGCTGGAGGAAGCGCTGGCCGCTGCCCAGGCGGGCGACACCGTCACGCTGCGGGCAGACGCGGCGCTGGAGGAAACGCAGAACCTGGACAAGGCCATCACCCTGGACCTGGGCGGCAAGACCCTCTCCTGCGACGCGGGGGCGCGCCTGATGATCCGCGCCGCCGTCACGATCCAAGACAGCAGCGCAAACGGGGTGGGCACGGTCACCAGCGCATCCCGGAACGCCTGCCTGATCGACACGCAGCAGGGCGCTGCCCTGACCATCCAGGGCGGGACGTTCCTCTGCGACGGGGAAGCCCTCCGGGCAACGTGCGGCGAAGTGGACATCACCGGCGGGCAATTCATCGGAGAGCTGAACATCAGCGGCTATCCCCGCGACCTGGCCGTCACCCTCTCCGGCGGCGAATTCCGGCAAATTTTCTCTTATAACATTCCCTTCCTCGACCTGCTGGCGGATGGCGCTGCCTTCTATAAAGACGGGCAGCTTGTCAACCTGGCGGAGGTCACGGGGCCGTATCTGGATGCCGTCGAGGTCCTGGCCCATACCCACACCCTCAAGGACGGCGTGTGCGCCTGCGGCTACACCTGCCCCCACACGTGGCAAAACGGCCTTTGCACCAAGTGCGGCTACACCTGCCCCCACGAAACTGTGACGGAGGCAGACGGCGCGTATACCTGCGATCTTTGCCAGGCGACCCTGGCCGCCAGCATGCAGGCGGGCGAGACGCTGACCTATTACATTGGCCTGGCCGATGCCATGAATGCGGCAAATGCGCTGGGAAGCGGCAAGTACACCGTGACGGTCCTGCGCGACACCGGCGTGACCGGCGTTGACGCAGCGGGCAGCATGACGGACAAGGACGTCATCCTCGATAAGCTCCACAGCAGCGGCTCGGTGAAGCTGGACCTGAACGGCCATACGATCGACGGCGGCGGCGCAATCTATGCAGGCTACCAGGGCTCCGAGGGCCTCTTGTATGTCACCGGCGGCGGAAAGATTTTGCATGTAACGATCGACGTAATGGGCGCCATTGAGCTGCAGGGCTTTACGGGCACGATTGAGGCGGTGCGGGCTGTCAATGCAGACGGGGTCAAGAGTGACAACGAGACCTCCGGCATCATCGGCACGCTGACCCTGGGCAGCCGCCCCACGACCTACCTGGCTGGCGGCACCATCGGCAAGGTCATCGCGGCGGACACGCTGACGGCTGGGCAGCTGCTTCTGCCGGGCTATGCGTTCCAGACGCAGGACGGCAGCCCGGTGCGCTATGACGCGAAAGCAAACGGGCTGGAAAATGTCACCGTGGCCAACTGCACGCATACGGAGCTGGGCACAGACTTTGCGGGCACCAACTGCCCCTACTGCGATGCGGACCTCGTCGCCCTGGTGACGAAGGAGCTGAGCGTTCTGGGGAAAAAGCAGACCGTGACCATCGGCTTTGCCGACCTGCGCGGGGCGCTCAAGCTGGCGGGCGGCGGCACGGTGAAGCTGCTGGGGGCCATCCCGGAAGCGCAGAGCGCGATCACCATCGACGCCCCCCTCACCCTTGACTTGAACGGAAATGACCTGGCCAACGTAAGCGTCCAGGCCAAGGCGACGATCCAGGATACGGCGGAGACAAAGGGCACCATCGGCAAGCTGGCCATCCCGGACAGCGCCAGCGGCTTGACCCTGGGCGACCTGCTGGAAGAAGGCGACGGCTTCCGGAACGCCGGCGGCTGGGTCGCGGAGACGAGCACGGCGACGGAGAACGTCCGGGTGGAGCAAGCGCCCATCCGCTCGCTCACGCTCCGCGCCCAGGGGCAGGGCGCGGACGACGTCGCGACGACCATGGTCTACGGCGCGACGGGCGACGTGAAGCTGGTTGCCTACTGCGGCATGAACAGTTCGAGTCTGCCGACCTCCCGCTGGACGCATACGGCAGATGGCGCGGAGGAACCCCTGGACGGCGTGACGGCAATGCGCCTATCCCTACCCTCTGATCTGGCGGCGGGGACGCATCGCTACCGCATCACGGTGACGCTGGACGGCTATTCTAAGAGCGCCGAGATTACCATCACCGTGACGCCTGTCACGCTGACGGGCGAGATGCTGACGATCGAATCGCTGACCTACACCGGCCAGGCCCAGACACCGGACGTCATCGTCCGGCACGGCGACACCGTCTTGACAGAAGGGACGGACTACACCCTGGACGTGGCCCCGCAGACCGAGGCGGGCGACTATTCCCTGACCGTCACGGGCCAGGGCAATTACGCGGGCGCTGTCACGGCGGACTGGCGCATTGACCCCGTCCAGATCCTGGGCGTCGCGTCTGTCACGCCGCTGGCGAAGATCTATAACGGCTCGGCGGCGGTGGAGCTCGGAACGGGCGCGGTGCAGTTCTATAACGACAAAAACGAGACCATCACGCTGCCGGAGGACGCGTTTACCATCACGAACGCCCGCCTCACCCGGCCCGCGGCGGATGGAAAAACCTATCGCGATGCACCGGAGGCCGGGCTGGGCAAGGCCATCTCCTTCACGGTGACGCTCCAGAGCAGCAACTATGTACTGATCGCAAATAAGCAGACCTGCACCACCCTGGACTACAACTACTGGACAAGCCGCGCGGGGGACTTCAGCATCGAAAAGGCCCCGGCCCCGATCACGACGCCGGGCACGCTGACCGTCCCCAACCGTCATATGACCACCTACACCTATGATCTCAAGCCGCTCCTGCCTGCGCCTCCGGCGGGCGAGTATGGCCAGACGTCCTACACGCTGCAGGCGGTGAACCTTTCGAAGACCGGGTATAGCATCTATGACGAGAGCGCGTGCAAGGTAGAAGACGGCGTGCTGTCTCTGCCCCTTTCCACGCCCAATACGAAGGAGACCGGCAAGGTCGGAACCGTCCAGGTCACCGTCACGACGGAAAACTACGCAGACTTCACCCTGACCATTGACCTGGAGGCGGTCAACAAAACAGAGCTCACCCCCGGCGCCCTCACCTACTCCCCCATCAACTACGGGCAGACGCTGCAGGATGTCACCATCACCGGCGAGATGTACGCTGTGGGCGCGGCCAAGACGCCCATCCCCGGTACCTTCTATTGGGAGCAGCCGGAGATGGTCCCCAGCGTCGGCGAGACGGTCTACTTCGTCTTTATCCCGGACGACACGCTGCACTACGAGTCCTATACCGGCGAAGCCGTCCTCTCCATCACGCCCAAGGACCTCTCCGGCGCGCAGGTGACGCTGGATGCAGCGCAATTTACCTATGACACCTCGGCCAAGACCCCGGCGGTGACTGGCGTCAAGCTGGGCGATGCGACGCTGGTAGCGGGGACGGATTACACCGCTACCACCGAGGCGCAGACGGCGGCGGGTAGCTACCGCGTCACCGTCACCGGCCAGGGCAATTACGCGGGCACGGCTACGGCGGACTGGCGCATTGACCCGAAGGTCGTCGACGCGCCGGACATCGAGCTCGGCGGCGACTTTACCTACACCGGCAGCGAAGTGGAGCCGACGGTCACCGTCAAAGACGGCGATGTCACCATCCCCGCCAGCGAGTACCAGGTCATCTATGCAGACAATATCAACGCAGGCCCCGCCACGGTGACGATCAAAAACCTGGACGGCGGCAACTATATCGTCACAGGCAGCCGCATGTTTGCCATCGTCAAGGCAGACGCCGCGGTCCTGGAAGCGCCCACGGCGCTGACGCTGACCTACAACGGCCAAGACCAAACGCTCGTCACGGCGGGCAAAGCTACGGGCGGCGCGATGCAATACAGAACCGGCGGGACGTGGAATTCCGCGCTCCCCATCGGCAAGCGCGCGGGGCGCTACACCGTCTATTACCAGGTCGCCGGGGACGGCAACCACAACGACACCGCCATGCAGCAGCTCGACGTGACCATCGCACCGGCGCAGGTCACCGTCACGGCGGAGAATAAGACCTCCCGCGTCGGCCAGCCGCTGCAGGACCTGACCTACACCTGCACCCCCGCCCTCTTTGCGGGTGACGCCTTTACCGGCGCGCTTACAAGCGCGGCGGACCGCAGCAAGCCCGGGACCTATGCCATCGGCCAGGGCACGCTGGCGCTGACCGATGACTACGCGCTGACGTTCGTCCCGGGGACCTACACCGTGGAAGAAAAGCTCGTGCAAAGCGGCTTCCAGTTTGCCGCGGATGCTAAGACCGCGACCTATGGCGATGCCGGCTTCCCCCTCCCGGCGACGGGGGCGGCAGAGGGCAGCGCCGTGACCTACACCAGCAGCGACGAGACCGTCGCCACGGTGGACGGCGCGGGGAATGTTCACATTCTGAAGGCGGGCGAAACCGTCCTCACTGCCACGGCATCCGGCACGGCGGACTATCTGGAAGCGGCGGCCCGCTGCACGCTGACCGTCCAGCCCAAGACGCTGCAAAGCGGCGATTTAGAGAAGACCGGCGGGGCCATCACCAAGGTCTACGACGGCACGCGGGCGGCAAGCGGGATCACCGTCGCCGTGAAGCCCAGCGCCCTTGTAGGGCAGGACGCCCTCGCCATCACCGGCACGGCGGCCTACAACAGCGCCAATGTGAACGAAGCGACCACCATCACCTTCACGCCGGACGCCATCACCCAGGGCAACTACCGGCTGGCATCGTCGGAGGTCCTGACCATTCCCGGCGCGAGCATCACCCAGGCGACGCCCGCCTACGCGGCCCCCACCGGCCTGACGGCGATTTATGGCCAGACACTGGCGGCGGTGCGTCTGCCCAGCGGCTGGCACTGGATGGACGAGACCCAGTCCGTCGGCGATGCGGCGGCCAAGACCTTCCTGGCGCAGTTCACACCGGAGGACACCGTCAATTACAAGACGGTGACGGACATCAAGCTCCCGCTCCTGGTGCAAAAGGCCAGCGGCGGCAGCCTGGGCGAAGCGGTGCTTTCCCAGAAGTACACGAACCGCAAGGAGCAGACCTACACGCCGGATTGGTCCAAGCTGCCGGACGGCCAGACCTGGCACTATACCAGCGCGTCCAGCGTCAGCGAAGGCTCTGCCGCCCAGCTTAGTAAGCTGGAAATGGACGCAGGCGGCAACCTGACCTATGCCATCTCCGGCGGCCAGGCGGGCGACACCGTCACCCTCACTCTCACGGCTTCCTGCCAGAATTATGAGGACTTCACCATCACCCTGCGCGTTGCCCTGACGGCGAAGGACGACCAAGCGGCGCTGACCGTCACCGGGCCGAGCGCCGTGGTCTACGGCCAGGCCGTGGCCCTGGGCCTCACCGGCGGCAGCGGCAGCGGCGCGGTGACCTACCGGGTGGAAAATGCGTCGGGCGAAGCGCGCATTGACCCGGACACCGGCGTCCTGACGCCGGTGCGGGTCGGCACCGTCAGCGTCATCGCGGCCAAGGCGGGAGACGACGAATTTAACGACGCCGTCAGCGCCCCCTTCGTCCTGACCATCACCCCGGCGACGCCCACCGGCGCGCCCCAGTACACCATTCTCACAGAAGACGGCAAGACCCTCGCCGACGCCGCCCTCGCCCTGGCGGGCAGCACCCTGCAGCCGGGCAGCGGCAAGCTGGAATGGATCGACGACGCCGGGCATGCCCTGCCGGGGAGCACCCCCGTCGCAGCAGGCCAGCCCTACACCTGGCGCTTCACCCCGGACGACGGCAACTATACGGCCCTGACAGGCCAAGTCGTCCTGCAGCCCAACTGCACCATCCAGGCGACGGCGGCCAGCGGCGGCAGCATCTCCCCTGCTGGAGATGTCATCGTCCCGGCGGGCGAGGACCGGACCTTTGACATCACGCCGGACGCGGGATATGTCATCCTCCGCGTCCTGGTGGACGGCGAGAACGTCGGCGCGGTGGAAACCTATACGTTTGAAAACGTCCGGACGGGGCACAGCATCGAGGCGGTCTTTGCCAAGGCGCAGGGCGGATTTGTCGACGTCCCTGCAGGCAGCTACTATGAGGACGCCGTGACCTGGGCAGCCGGGAACGGCATCGCCGCCGGGACGGACGAGACCCACTTCTCCCCCGATGCTGGCTGCACGAGAGCCCAGGCCGTGACGTTCCTCTGGCGCGCTGCCGGGCGGCCCGCCGCGAAGGCGGACACGATGCCCTTTGTCGATGTCCCCGCGGGCAGCTATTATGCGGACGCCATCTTGTGGGCCGTCGAAAGCGGCATCGTCGCCGGGACGGACGCGACCCACTTCTCCCCCGACGCCAGCTGCACAAGAGCCCATGCCATGGCCTTCCTGTGGCGCGCGGCGGGCAGACCGGCGCCGGATGCAGGCGCAATGCCCTTTGCCGATGTCCCCGCAGGCAGCTATTATGCAGATGCCGTCCTGTGGGCATTCCAGCGCGGCATTGCCGCCGGGACCAGCGCGGGCGCCTTCCGCCCCGACGCCAATTGCACCCGGGCGCAGCTCGTCACGTTCCTCTGGCGCTTTCAAGCATGATCGAGCGCGGTCGCTGCCCCTCCCCTAGCATAAAAACATAAAAAAGCAAACAGCGCAGCAGGCGGGCTTTCAGCCCTGACGCTGCGCTGTTTGCTTTGGCTGTGGCGGCCGGTTTGGGAAGCGGGAAAAGAATTGCACGTGGCGGCTTGACAAGGGGGAGCGGGTTTGCTACCATAGAGGAAAGGAAAGCGCAGAAAACGCGATGCAGGGAAAAGCCGCCGGGGCGCGTTTTTTTCTCAGCCGCGCAGTTAGCATTCTCTAACCGTTTGAAAAACGCTTGGCAAAACGCCCCAGCACGCAACGGCGGGGCGCACGTTTTGCGGCGGCGGGGGCGGCTTGAGCCGCATTAGAATGCAATTTAGAATCCGATTTTGAACGCGTTTTTGAAACGCGAACGAAACTGCAATTGAGAGGTGGGCGCGATGCAGATCTTGGAGCATGGGCAGGCGCATGCGCGGACGCTGCTGTTTCTCCCCTGCACGGCGGAGCCTGTCTGGGCCTTTGCGCAGACGGTGGCGCTGCTTGCAAAGCAGTGGCATGTCTTCCAGGTCGTCTACGACGGGCATGACCCGGCGGACCCGGGGGATTTTACCTCCGTGGAGCAGACGGTGGACGAGGTGACGGCGGCATTAAAGCGCCGCGGCGTGACCCGGCTGGACGCGGCCTACGGCTGCTCCCTGGGCGGCGCGTGCCTGACCCGTCTGCTGGCCCTGGGGCAGCTACCCATCCACCGGGCGATCATCGACGGCGGGATCACGCCGTACCAGCAGCCGTACCTTGCGCGAAAGCTGGCGCTGGCGCGGGATATCCTTGGCTTCAAGCTGGTGGCCCGCAGCCGGAAGGTTTTGGAGGCGGCCTTCCCGCCGGAGCGGTTCACCCTCCCGGGGCACGACCCCAAGAAGGAGTACGACGCCATCGCCCAGTACCTGCAGACCTACTCGGACCGGACGATCCGCAACATCTTCTGGTCCGGCAACAATTATGCGTTGCCGCCGCGGCCTGCTGAGACAGCGACGAAGCTCACCTACTGGTACGGCGACGACGAGAAGAAGGACCGCCGGGGCAATATCCGCTTTATCAAGCGCTATTTCCCCCACATCCGCATCCACGGCATCCCGAAGATGGCCCACGCGGAGCTGGTCCTCGTCCATCCGGCGGCGTTCTGCCGGTACGCGGAGAAATTTTTACTTGGGCACACGGAATAATGCGCGAGCAAAAAAATCGCTGCTGATTTCACAATCGTAAGGAGGGCTAACGATGTTTTGGGACCAGGTCGCATGGGCCTATGATATTTTTGCAGAGGGCATCAACCGGAAGGCGAACCGGGCGCTGTGCGCGGCGGTGGCGGAGCTGATTGGGCCGACGGACGACGTTTTGGAGTGCGCCTGCGGGACGGGGCTTTTGACCCGCGTCATCGCCCCCCGGTGCAAAAGCCTGCTTGCCACGGATTTTTCCGCCAAGATGCTGCAGCGGGCGGAGAAGAAATACGGGCACTTCCCCAATTTGCGCTTTGCGCAGGCGAATATTTTGCAGCTTGCCTACCCCGACGCGCAGTTTGACGCCGTCGTCGCCGCGAATGTCATTCATCTGCTGGACGAGCCGCTGCAGGCGCTGCGGGAGCTGGCGCGGGTCTGCAAGCCCGGCGGGAAGATCATTATTCCGACTTATCTAAACCGGACGGCCCAGGGG
>CAKTTR010000058.1 GCA_934615645.1 uncultured Oscillospiraceae bacterium
TGATCATATTGGCCAGAGTGGAGATTTCATGGTCATTGGCGAGATTCGTCGCCGGCAGATAATAGGCCTCGACATCCTGACGGCGTACCTTGCGGCCGATCATCGCCGAATCCACAAAGATCTTGCCGCCGGGAACGACGGCGTCCTCATATTTATCTAACGACGGGGCGTTCATGACAACCAGCACATCGGGCCGGTCGACGATCGGTGAGCCGATGGGCGCATCGCTGACGATGACGCTGCAATTTGCCGTGCCGCCGCGCATTTCCGGCCCGTAGGACGGCAGCCAGCTAACCTGCTTTCCGGCAAGCAGGCCCTTGTACGCCAAGAATTTTCCAGCAAACAGGATACCCTGCCCGCCAAACCCGGCAAAGAGGATCTGACATGTCTTCATTTTGCCGCCTCCTCTGCGTAAATATCTTTATACACCCCCAGGGGGTAATAGGGGATCATCTTTTCCTCGACCCATTGCATAGCTTGGTCCGGCGTCATACCCCAGTTGGTCGGGCAGGTGGAAAGGACCTCGATCAGGGAGAAGCCCTTGCTCTCGACCTGGTTGCGGAACGCCTTTTCAATGGCCTTTTTGGCCTGGTTGATATGCTTGACGCTATTGACCGCCACCCGCTCCAAATACGCGGCGCCGTCGACCTGGGAGAGCATTTCGCAGACCTTGACGGGGTAGCCAACCGTCGCGACATCGCGGCCATAGGGAGAGGTCTGGGTGACCTGACCGGGCAGCGTCGTCGGGGCCATCTGGCCGCCGGTCATGCCGTAAATGGCATTGTTGACGAAGATCACGGTGATATTTTCCCGGCGCGCCGCGGCATGGACCGTCTCCGCCGTGCCGATGGCGGCCAAGTCGCCGTCGCCCTGGTAGGTAAAGACGATATTCTCCGGGCAGGCCCGCTTGACGCCGGTTGCGACGGCAGGCGCTCTGCCGTGGGGAGCCTGGACGCAGTCGCAGGTGAAATAGTCATAGGCCATGACCGAACAGCCGACGGAGGCAATGCCGATGGTGCGACCCTCGATGCCCAGGGCGTCAATGGCCTCGGCCACCAGGCGGTGAATGATCCCGTGGGTGCAGCCGGGGCAGTAATGCAGCGGCGCATCGGTCAGGGCCTTCGGTTTTTCAAATACAATGCTCATGCTTTTGCGCCTCCCATCTTTGCAATCTCGCAAATTTTCGCCAGCACCTGCTCCGGTGCGGGGATCATGCCGCCGACCCGGTTGCACAGGTAGACCGGACGGCTGCAGCCGATGGCCAACTGAACATCCTCCAGCATCTGGCCCATGTTCATCTCCACACTGAGGAAGGCATTGCAGTGCTTGGCTGCCTCGCAAAGCGGAGCCTTCGGGAAGGGCCAGAGGGTGATGGGCCGGATCATGCCGACCTTGATGCCCTGGGCTCTGGCCGCGGCGATGGCATTCTTTGCCACCCGGGCCGTGATGCCGAAGGAGACGATGCAAAGCGTCGCGTCCTCCATACAATAGGATTCATACATCGCCTCAGCCGCCTCGACCTGGCGGTATTTTTCAAAGCGTTCAAAATTTTTCTGCTCCAGCTGCTCCGGCTTCAGGCACAGGGAGTTGATGATATTATGGGTCCGCTGCATTTTCGTGCCGGTGGCCGCCCAACTGCGGTCAAAGTCCCGGGGCGCGACCTCCGGCAGCTCCACCGGCTCCATCATCTGGCCCATCGTCCCGTCAGCTAGGATCATGGCGATCATTCGGTACTGGTCCGCCAGATCAAAGCCCTTGACCGTCAGGCTGGCCATCTCCTGGACCGACGCAGGGGCCAGGACGATCTTGCGCATATCGCCGTGGCTGCCGCCCTTGACGGCCTGGAAATAATCCGACTGGGAGGGCTGGATCCCGCCCAAGCCCGGGCCGCCGCGCTGGACATTGACGACCAGCGCCGGGAGGTCGCACGCCGCGATATAGGACAGCCCCTCGCTCTTCAACGAGATGCCGGGGCTGGAGCTGGAGGTCATGGCCCGCTTTCCAGCTGCCGCCGCGCCCAGGACCATATTGACCGCCGCCAGCTCGCTCTCTGCCTGCAGGAACACGCCGCCGATCTTCGGCATACGCTTTGCCATATAGGCCGCGACCTCTGTCTGCGGGGTGATGGGATAGCCGAAATAATGACGGCAGCCGGCGCGGATGGCCGCTTCCGCAATGGCTTCGTTGCCCTTCATCAATACTTTTTCCGCCATTGTGCTCACCTCTCTACCGTAATGACGCAGTCGGGACACATCGTCGCGCAGAATGCGCAGCCGACGCAGGCGCTCGCGTCTGTCACATGCGCGGGGTGGTGGCCCTTTGCATTGAGCTTTGTCTTATCCAATTCTACAATATGCTTGGGACAGGCGCTGACACACAGGCCGCAGCCCTTGCAGACGTCTGTCAAAAATGTTACTGTTGCCATTTTTCCGCCTCCTAAATAATCTTTTTCTGCAGCCGCAGGGGCATCAGCGGTTCTATGCGCCCCCGCAGGGCATCGTACAGTGATTCCTTTACCGTCGTAAAGCGCAGGGGCAGGCCCGTCAGTGCGGAGACTTCCTCTGCAAAGCCCGTCATCCGCAGGACATGCTCCGGCGTCGTCTCCTCGCCGAGATTGGCGTTGTTCACCAGCCCTGTGAAGGGCAGATGGCACGCCTGCTCAATCTCGCGCAGAATCTCCACCGCAGCCGCCGGCGTTCTCGTCAGCGGGCGGTAGGGGTTGAAGACCAGGAGCATCTCATAATCGTGCTCCTGCAAGATGCCCCCGGCGAAACGGCCCAGGGCGTAAGCACCTCGGTCGTCGCCGCCGATATCGACCACGACACTGGTCTGCGTATCGTCGAGGATCGCATATAGCGACTGGGGCAGGGCCGGCATGTCCAGGTTGGTGTTGGCGTAGTCGGAACAGATCAGCGAGACCCCAGCCGCTTGCAATTCCCGCTCGCTGTCCTTCGTGCGAAAGTAGGGGTTGACGGTATCCAGGTCCGCAATCGTCACCCGCTGCACCTCGCGGCGCAGGGCCAGGGCGTAATTTACCGCAATATTCGTCTTTCCGCTGCCGTAGTGCCCGGCAAACAGGGTGACCCGTGCATGGTCCATAGTATCGCCTCCGCTTTTGCAGCAAACAACAAAAAACTCGTCTCAAAGATATGATCTTTGAGACGAGTCATTCCCATTGGAATCTACCCGCGGTACCACTCAAATTGCACGCCGTGACAGCGCACCGCTCTCAGGCTCCAGTAAGCCCTGCGCACTAACGTAGCGATCACGGGAGAGTTCTACTTGCAACGCTTGCTTTCTTCCCTCCGGCTCGGAAGCTACCAGCATCGGCTTCCATGCGCCGTGGCTTGCACCAACCGCCACTTCTCTGTGCACCGGAATACCGCGCCCTCTTCGTCAACGCCTTTTTCCTATCAAGTTTGTGGTAACTCTATCATATCTTTTGGGGGATGTCAAGTATTTTCTCGCAGCAGCTGCTTACAGCTTGTTGCGGATGATCTTGCCGCTGATGGTCTTGGGCAGCTCCGTGCGGAATTCCACGATGCGCGGGTATTTGTACGGCGCGGTGTGGGTCTTGACATACTGTTGGATCTCTTTTTTCAATTCGTCGGTGCCGTCCGTGCCCTGCACCAGAACGATGCTGGCCTTGACGACCTGCCCGCGCACCGGGTCCGGCGCCGCAGAGACGCCGCACTCCAGGACATAGGGCAGCTCCATGATGACGTTCTCGATCTCGAACGGCCCGATGCGGTAGCCGGAAGACTTGATGACGTCGTCCGCGCGGCCGACATACCAGAAGTAGCCGTCCTCATCCCGCCAGGCCAGGTCGCCGGTGTGGTACATGCCGTCGTGCCAGGCGGCCTTTGTCTTCTCTTCGTCGAGATAATAGCCCAGGAACAGGCCGCAGGGCACGCCCTCGTCTGTCCGGACGACGATCTCGCCGTTTTCGCCGTCGGCCACCGGGTTGCCGTCGGCATCCACCAGGTCCAAATGATAGCCGGGGGTCGGCTTGCCCATGGAGCCGGGCTTGAGGGCGCCACCGGTGAGATTGGCCAGGGTCAGTGTCGTCTCCGTCTGGCCGAAGCCCTCGGCGATGCGCAGGCCCGTCGCCTTTTCAAACTGATAGAAGACCTCCGGGTTCAGTGCCTCGCCCGCCGTCGTCGCGTGCTCGATGGAGGAGAGGTCGTACTGGGAGATATCCTGCTTGATGAGCATCCGGTACATTGTCGGAGGCGCGCAGAAGGTCGTGATATGATACTTGGCAAACATCGGCAGGATCTCTTCCGCGTGGAAGCGGTCAAAGTCATAGACGAAGACCGCGCTCTCGCACATCCACTGGCCGTAGAGCTTGCCCCACAGGGCCTTGCCCCAGCCGGTCTCGGAGATCGTGAAGTGCAGGCCGTCGCGATGCGCCCAGTGCCAGTAGCGGGCCGTGACATAATGGCCCAGGGGATATTTATAGCTGTGCATGGCGATCTTCGGATAGCCGGTGGTGCCGGAGGTGAAGAACATCAGCATCGGGTCATCGCCGCAGGGCGCGTCGTCGGCGCGGAGATAGCGGCGGCTGAATAGGCCATATTCTGCGTCAAAATCATGCCAGCCGTCGCGGCTGCCGCCGACCAGGATTTTTGTTTTGAGCGTTTTGCTGTTGGCCGCCGCCAGATCTACCTGGTGCGCGGTGTCGCCGTCGCCCGTGCAAACGATGGCGCTGACGCCAGCCGCATCGAAACGGTACTCAAAGTCGTGCTGCACCAATTGGTTCGTCGCCGGAATGGCGATGGCGCCGATCTTATGCAGCGCCAGGATGGCAAACCAGAATTGATAGTGCCGCTTGAGCACCAGCATGACCCGGTCGCCCCGGCGGATGCCCAGGGAGGTGAAATAATTGGCCGTCTGGTTCGACGCGTCTTTAATATCCCGGAACGTGAAGCGGCGCTCGTGCTTCTGGTTATCCACATGGAGCATCGCCAGCCGTTCGCCCTGCTGACGGGCAATCTGGTCGACGATGTCGAAGGCGAAGTTGAAGCGGTCGGCGTTGCAGAAATGCAGCTCGACCGGTGTCCCCTTCTCGTCCTCGTCGGCATAGACAAATTCATTGCAGATCAGGTTCGTATCCTGCGTCTCTTTCGTCTGGGGCAGGATGTAGTCCGCCTTCTCCGGGGCGCTGCTCTCCATAACGAAAGCCAGGAAGAGACAGTCCTCCCCGTCGACGGCGATCATACCGTGGGGCGTGGAGCTCTTGTAGAAGATACTGTCGCCCTCGTGCAGGACCTCGGTATGATTGCCTACCTGGACCTTCAGCGCACCCTTGATAACCAGGTCAAACTCCTGCCCGGCATGGGTCGAGGTGTGGATGGGCTGATGCTGCTGGGCCTCGGAGTATTTATAGGTGACCCAGTAGGGCGCGCCCAGCTTCTGGCGGAACATCGGCGCCAGATTCTGGATCATGATGCCGTCCTCCTCCGCCGTGACGGGGCCCTGGCCGCGCCGGGTGACGGTATAGCTGGAGAGCTTCGCGCTGTGACCCTCAAGCAAGTCGGTCAGCTCGACACCGAAGGCCAGGGCACACTTATGAATAAAGGAAAAGGGCAAGTCGCACGCGCCTTCCTCGTAGCGCAGGTATACATCCACCGGCACATCCGTCCGCTCGGCCATCTGGGCGTTGGTGTAGCCGATAATCTCTCGCATCTCCCGGATCCGGCGGGCAAGCTCGTGCAATTTATTGTCGACTGCTGTCTGGTTCATGTTTTTTCTCCTTTGCTGCATTGTATTCCGCATAAAAAAAGCGCCCCAACGCATCTGCATGATGCATTGAGACGGAATGAAATCCGCGGTACCACTCAATTTGCACGCCCTGACGGCATGCCACTCATCGGCTCCTACAAGCCTTGCGCGTTAACGTAGCGTACACGGGAAGGATTACAGGCTGCCGGAGCAGTGTTCGGGCTTCCAACTCAGAAGGGATAGGTCCTAGAAGCTACTGCCTACCGGTTCACACCAAACACCGGCTCTCTGGGAGCGCCTTAACTTCGACCGTCTTCGTCATCGTTTTTTTCTTATGAACTTGGCATTATTTTAACGCCGCCGTCCCGCTTTGTCAAGCGCTGCGGACTCGGAATATTACACAAAAACTGCCGCCGGTTTCCCCAAATTTTCTGCCGTATTTTGTGTTTTTCCGAGTACAGTGCCCTCGCGCGGCAGTGCAGGGGACCTTGCACTGCCGCGCAGGCAGGTACTATTTGGCAGGCTTAAAGCTGTCCTTCAGCAGAACGCTGCGGTTAAAGACAGGGTGGGCCGCCGTGCTGTCGCGGTTATCCAGGCAGAAATAACCGACGCGCATAAACTGGAACGACGGCGCGGTCCGGTTTGCGCGGCCCTCGCCCAGGGCGTCAAACGCCTGCAGCTGGGGCAGCAGCCCGGCTTCGATCTTGCAGCCCTGCAGGACCTGCAGGGACGCGGGGTCGATATAATCCAGGAAATCCTTCTCCGGGCCGTCCGGGTCCGGATCGGTGAAGAGATTGCCGTACAGGCGGACCTCAGCGTCCAGCGCGGCAGCAGCGTCGACCCAGTGGATCGTCGCGCCCTTGACCTTCCGGCCATCGGCGGGGTTGCCGCCCCGGGAGTCCGGGTCGTATTCGCAGAGAATCTCTGTTACATTGCCGTCTTCGTCCTTCACGCAGCCGGTGCAGGTGACAAGATACGCGCCCTTGAGCCGGACCTCGTTGCCCGGGTACATGCGCTTATACTTCGGGGCCGGGACCTCCATAAAGTCCTCCGCCTCGACCCAGAGGTTCCGGGAGAAGGTGATCTCATGGCTTCCTTGCTCCGGATGCAGCGGATTGTTCTCCACCGTAAAGGTCTCCTGCTGGTCTGCCGGGTAGTTTGTGACGGTCAGCTTGACCGGGTGCAGCACGGCCATGGTCCGCTCGGCTGTCTCGTTCAGGTCCTCCCGCAGGCAGTATTCCAGGAAGGCATACTCCACCGTGGAGGCCGCCTTGGAAACGCCGATGCGCTCCGTGAAATTCCGGATAGACGCCGGCGTGTAGCCCCGGCGACGCAGGCCGCACAGGGTCGGCATCCGGGGGTCGTCCCACCCGGAGACGTACTGCTCCTCCACCAGGCGGCGCAGCTTGCGCTTGGACATGACGGTATAGTTGATCCCCAGGCGGGCAAATTCGATCTGCCGGGGGTGGCTCGGCAGGTCCAGATGCTCTACGACCCAGTTATATAGGGGCCGGTGGGCCTCAAATTCCAAGCTGCACAGGGAGTGGGTGATTCCCTCCAGGGCGTCCTGGATCGGGTGGGCAAAGTCGTACATGGGGTAGATGCACCAGGCGTCGCCCTGGCGGTGATGATGGATGTTGCGGATGCGGTAAATGACCGGGTCGCGCATATTGAAATTGCCGGAGGCCAGGTCGATCTTCGCCCGCAGGGTCCGCGTCCCCTCCGGGAATTCCCCGGCGCGCATCCGGGCGAAAAGATCGAGGTTCTCCTCCACAGAGCGGTCCCGATACGGTGAGACGGCGGGGACGCCGATCTGGCCGCGGTTTTCCTTAAACTCCTCCGGCGTCAGGTCGCAGACATAGGCCAGGCCCTTTTTGATGAGGTCCACCGCAAAGGCGTAGTCCTGCTCAAAATAATCCGACCCATAGAAGAAACGGTCGCCCCAGTCAAAGCCCAGCCAGTGGATATCATTCTGGATGGCGTCGACATATTCGACGTCCTCCTTGGCGGGGTTGGTATCGTCCATCCGCAGGTTACACAGGCCGCCAAATTTCTCCGCCGTGCCGAAATCAATACACAGGGCCTTGCAGTGGCCGATGTGCAGATAGCCGTTGGGCTCCGGCGGAAAGCGGGTGTGGACCGTCATCCCGGCAAATTGGCCGCCGGGGGCAATATCCTCCGCAATAAAGGCATGAATAAAATTCATGGATTCGTTTTTCGTCAGCTCTTCCGCCATACCTGGCCCTCCTGTATCCTAGCATGATTGCAGTGATTTTCATTATTATATACCAGAAAAAAGCAAAACGCAACACGCGCTTTGCTTTCGCGTGTCACGTTTTTTCCAGCTTTACCGTCCCGATGCGCTGGCCCAGGTGCACCGGTGTCTCCCGACCCTGACGGGAAGCGTCCAGCAGCGCCGCATCCGGTGTGATGCGGCCGGGTTCCAGCAATAGGATCACTGTGCTGCCGCCGTATTGGAACAGGCCCTTTTCCTCGCCCCGGACAAAGGGCCCCGTCTGCTTCCGGTTTACGATCCGCCCCACCAGCATCGCGCCGACCTCCAGCTGGACCGCGTGACCCAGATGCGCCGCCTCCAGGACGGTATACGCGCGGCAGTTCTGGCAAAAGACCGGCCCCCGGGCCAGCGCCACCGGGCGGACCGTATGCAGGACCCCCGGCAGGAAGCCATAGTCTGCGATCACTCCGTTATCCGGGAAACAATAGCGGTGATAGTGCCGCACCGCCAAGCGGAACACCAGGCACCAGCCGCCAGCAAACGGCGCGGCCAGCGCCTCGTTGCCCAGCAGCTGCGCCAGGGTATACCGGCTCTGCTTTGCCGGGATGACCGCGCCCTGCTCCACCGGGTAGGCACTGAGCAGCCCATCGCACGGGGCGATCAGCGCCGCCGGGTTCTGGTCGACCGGGCGCAGCTCCGGCCGAATGCGGCGGCAGAAGAAGTCATTAAAGCTTGCATAACGGGCAGGCACATAGTCGCCCAGGTCGATTCCCTGCCGCCGGACGAATGACCTGATAAGCAGCCGGGAGGCAGGCCTGTCCAGCAGCGCACCGGCAAGCTTGGAAAACCAGCGGCTGCACAGGGGCCGCAGCAGCGCCCGCCCCAGCGCCGTCCCGTAGAGAAAGCGCAGCGCAGCGCTCTCCCGGTTTTTCTCACCCCGCTTCACAATCGCAGCAGCTTTCCGACCAGGGCCAGCGCAAATTCCAGTGCACCGATCCCAATCATCAGTAAAATCCCCCGCAGACCGGGCTTTTGGATCCGGAATTTTGCCAAAAATCCGAACCCTACCAGCAGCGCCGTGCCAAAATAGATGAGGGAGATATCCGCCGTCGTAATATACTGCAGCAGCAGGATAAACGGAAAAATCAGGCACGCCGATGTCACCGGCAGGCCGGTGTAAAATGTCCGGTGGTGCCCCTCGCGGCTCTGGTACACCTCTTCGGCTACATTAAAAAACGCCAGCCGGATCAGGGCCGCCAGAATATACAGCACCAGCACCGCATACAAAAGCCCAATCAGCCCAATGCGCGGCCAGATGCTGGACGCAGCGCGCAGACTGGCGATCACCGGCGAATAGCGCATGAGTGCGATACCGATGCACGCAGGCAGGACGCCGAAGGCGACGAGGTCCGTCAGCGAGTCGATCTGGATGCCAAATTGGCGCTCCAGCTCCGTCCGGTCCTTCTTGCGGCGGGCAACGCGGCCGTCAAATGCGTCAAACAGGCCGCACAGCAGCAAAAAAAGCGACCCCAACACCGGATGCCCCGGCCCACTCAGGGAGACAAAGATTCCCGTCACGGCAGAAGCCAGGGAAAAATAGGTCAAAACGACCGTATAATCATAGACACCAACCATAAAAAGCCCTTCCCGCCGCTCACAGCGCGTGGCGGCTTTCCGCTGCTGGGCTTTTGTGCAGCAGATAGTCCGCAAATGTCAAAATCCCGCAGAAGATAATGCAAATATAGAATGAGATTGAGCGGCTGAGCAGCTCCAGACTCGCCGCCGCCTGGGCCGTCAGAACGACCTGGAAGCCGCGCAGCATCAGGTAGTCCGCCACGCCCATAGCCCCGGGGATGGGGATGAAGTTCGAGCCCAGCACGGCATAGCCCTGGATGGCCCAGAGCCGCAGCGCCGCAGCGGGCGGCGCGCCAGCTGCCAACGCCGTGCAGGCGGTCACTGCAATGTGTGCCGTCCGCTGGGCGAGATTAAGTAGAAATACCCGCAGGAACATCCGCCGCTCGCCCTGCAGGGCCAGCACGCACTGGCCGTATTCATCCATCCGCCGCTGCAGCTTCTGGCGCTTTCTCTCCGCATGGCGCAACAGATGCAGCGCCGTCAAAAGCCGCAGTACGCCAAAGCAGATACGCTCCAGCAGCCGCTGGTTTTTGATGAGCAGGACGTAAAACCCCGTCAACGCGATCTGGATCAGCAGCCCGATGGCGACCATCAGGCGCATCGGCAGATCAAACGCAAGAAACACGCCCGGGAAGCATACCAGGATCAAAATACCGATGACGACGATGGCCAAGGTATACATCGCCAAATTTGCCAGCAGCGCCGCGGTGGACGCCATGCCAGAGATACCATCGCGCATCATAAAAAATGCGCAGGCAGGCTGGCCGCCGGTGGCAGAGGGAGTGATGGCGGAGAAGTAGATATCTGACGCCGCATAAGCCAGGCCCCGGCCCATCCGGATGCGGGGGCCAAAGGGGCGGCATGCCGTGGCGACGGCAGCGGCCTCGGAAAAGATATAAAGGAACATGCAGCCGGCCGCAGCGGCCAGCCAGCCCGGCTTTGCGCCCCGCAGCATTTTCATAAAATCATGCCAGGAAAACGCCCGGTTCTGCGAGACGATGACCCAGACCGTCAGCGCAGCAATGGCCAGCGCCAGCAGGGTCAGGAGGTTCCGTGTCCTAGGGCGCATAGGTTCTTTCTGCGCGGCCTCCTGCCGCATGTTGTTTGCGTTTTGTTCTCGGTTCAAGCTGTGCCTCCTGCTGTGGGGCGCGCGGTGCGCCGGTTCAAAAATTCAAAGAAACGGCCTGTGCGCCATCTTTTCGCCAAATACTGCCCGGCCTCCGCCGCGAGGATCCCAGCGGGGATATCCACCAGCACATGCTGCTTGACGAGGACCACGGAGCAGCAGACAAGCAGGGTAAACACAAGCGACACCCAGCGATACCACGAGCCGACGCGCTTTAGCTGCCAAGCGCCCCGCAGGCAGACCCAGCTGGCCAGGCAATGCAGAGACGGGAAAAGGTTCACCGGTGCATCCGCCCGATAGATCAGCCGGGTCAGCCAGCTGAAAACATCCCGCCCCGGGACCTCCGGCCGGACCATCGTTGTCGGCACGGCCAAAAACAGCACCAGGCAGATGGCCTTCGCGAGGATCTCCCCCGACAGGACCCGGCTGCCCACGGCCTCGCTCTCCCGGGCGATGAGCACATACCCGATCCCCCACTGGGCATATGCCAGAATATACACCACGATAAACGCCGGGACGAATGGCACCTGCGCATCCAGCGGCAGGGCCATTTGCACATGCGATCTCGCAGCGGTCAAGCAGGAGGTGAGATAATACGTCGCAAAATTCATCACCAGGACGCTAAGCAGCGGCAGCACAGCGTAACGGGGGATGAGACGTCTTTTGTTTTCTTTCAATTTTGTCATGTTTCTTAATTATTCTTAAAATCCGGAAATTTTTCTTCGAAAATCATGTATTTTTACGGTATTATAGCACATTTTTTACCATTTTTCAAGTCATTTGCCGCCGCAGGCATTGGGGCGCGGTTTTGGGCATAGAAAACCCCCTGGGGCGCTGCAGCACCCCAGGGGGCCGGGTGCGGGTGTGGGCCCGCGCCCGGTTAGAAAGGAAATAAAGAATGAAGAAGCTAGCAATTTTATGCGGGGAGCACCGCTCCCCTATTTGGCCCTACAGGCTTACTTGACGATCTTCGTCGCAAACCGCTGCAGGATGGCTGCTGCCTGGGCGCGGGTCGCGTTGGCCGTCGGCTGCA
>CAKTTR010000059.1 GCA_934615645.1 uncultured Oscillospiraceae bacterium
ACACCGGCGCAGGTACCCTGCCCGGCGTCCGCATTCAGCAGCAGGAGGAAGACGAGATCTCCATCACCCAGATCGAGATTGAGACTGACGACGCCGCGCGGCAGCTGGAAAAGCCCATCGGGCAGTATATCACCCTGGAGCTTGCGGCGCTGCTGCGGGACCCCGCCGCCGCACCTCAGCGGGCCGGGCAGGTCCTGGGCGCGCAGCTGGCCCAGCTACTGGGGCCCGCACCGGGGCCGGTCCTAGTCGTCGGACTGGGCAACGCCGCCATCACGCCGGACGCCATCGGCCCCCGGACTCTGCCACATCTTCTGGTCACCCGCCATCTGCGCCGCCGCCTGCCGGACCTGTTCGGCCCCCTGGCCGACTGCTGCGCCTTCGCCCCAGGCGTCCTGGCCTCCACCGGTCTGGAAAGCGCAGAGATCGTCCACGGGATCGCCCAGGCCAGCGGCGCCGGGACCTTGATCGTCGTGGATGCCCTGGCCGCCTGCGAGGAAAAACGTCTCTGCTGCACCGTGCAGCTGGCCGACACCGGCATCGTCCCCGGCAGCGGCATCGGCAACACCCGCGCCGCCTTTGACCGGCAGACCATGGGCGTGCCAGTCATCGCCGTCGGCGTGCCGACGGTCATTTCTGCCGGGACCCTTCGGGGGGACCCGTCCCAGGCCGGGCTCATTGTCACGCCCAGTGATATCGACGCGCGCATCGCGCACATGGCCCGGATTCTCGCCGCAGGCATCAACCGGGCGCTATTTCCGCATTTATCCGAGGCCGAGATTGCAAAACTTGTCGCACCGTGACGAATTTCTTATGTTAACCACCGTTTGTATATGCGCGGCTGTGCACAACGGGGCATCTTTGTGGATAAACCTGTGTGCAATGTGAAAAACTCCAACGAACACGCCAATTTTTTCCGTTCCACCAGCTGTGAAAAGCTGCGAAATTTCTGTATATAATAATGAATATTTGCAGGTTTTTCAGAGGTTATTTCAGATTACGTCGACAATTTTATGCTCGCCTCGTTTTTGCAAAAGTGGAGGAAATCATGCAAAATTCCAGGGAAAGCGCCATGCTTTTCCCACAAAAGGGCGTATGAAATCGGTTTCTGTCCCAATTATAAGGAGAATGCCGAAATCTGTCTGCCAGCTGTACACGCAAGAAACCCACCTGCCCGGCGGGCCAGATCGGCCGACCGGTCAGGTGGGTAGTTCACAGGTTTCTTCCACAGGGTGCCCTGTGGAAAACTCATGCCGTTATTGGCTTATTTTCCCATGTTCATCTGGGCAGCGACTTCTGCAGCGAAGTCCTCCTGCTTCTTTTCGATGCCTTCGCCCTTCTCGAAACGAACAGCGTTCACAAACTTAACGCTGCCGCCCAGCGCCTTGGCCGCGCTCGCCATGTACTGCTCAACAGACATGGAGCCGTCCTTGACGAAGTCCTGCTGCAGCAGGCAGTTTTCTTCGAAGAACTTGTTCATCTTACCAGCGGCGATCTTTTCCTTGACCTGCTGGGGCTTGGAAGCCATCTTCGGGTCGTTGTCCATCTGGGCGACCAGGATCTTGCGCTCCTCTTCCAAGACGGCGTCAGAAACGTCGCTCTTGTCCCAGAATCTGGGGTTCAGTGCAGCGATCTGCATGGCGATATCCTTACCGATCTGGGTGGCGTCGATGCCGCCGGAGACTTCCAGGTTGACCAGAACGCCGATCTTGCCGCCAGCGTGGACGTAGGACACAGAGGTGTTCTCGCCGAAGCGGGCAAAGCGGCGGATTTGCAGGTTCTCGCCGATGACCATGACCTTCTCGGGGATCATTTCCGCAACGGTCAGATCAGAGCCGGGGTACTTGCAAGCCTTGAGAGCTTCCAGGTCCGCCGGGTCATTGTCGACGACGACCTTGGCAATGTCCTTAACAAAGTCGACAAATACGGGGGCCTTGGAGGCGAAGTCCGTCTCCGCGTTGACTTCGACGACAGCGCCGATGCCGTTCTCGACGACAGCATACGCCATGCCTTCTGCCGCAATACGGCTGGCCTTCTTGGCCGCCTTGGCCAGGCCCTTTTCCCGCAGCCATTCAATGGCCTTATCCATATCGCCGTCGTTCTCACTCAGGGCCTTTTTGCAGTCCATCATGCCGACGTTGGTCATCTCGCGCAGTTTCTTTACATCAGCAGCAGTAAATGCCATAATTGTTCTCCTCCTGTATTTCTTTTAGAAAGCGCCCACCGGCGGGGGCAGGCGCTTTATTGTAAAAATCTGTAAAATTTATTCTGCCTTCGGGGCCTCGGCAGCTTCCTCAGTGGCGGGAGCCGCTTCGCTCTCGACGAGGACTTCGCCCTGGCGGCCTTCCACAACGGCGTTGGCCATGGTGGCGGCAATCAGGCGGATGGCGCGGATGGCGTCATCGTTGCCGGGGATGACATAGTCGATCTCGTCCGGATCGCAGTTGGTATCGACGATGGCGACGATGGGGATATGCAGCTTGCGGGCTTCCGCGATGGCGTTTCTCTCCTTGCGGGGGTCAACGATGAACAGAGCACCGGGCAGACGCTTCATGTCCTTGACGCCGCCGAGATATTTTTCCAGCTTGGCGATCTCGCCCTGGTGCTTGATAACTTCCTTCTTGGGCAGCATAGCAAAGGTGCCGTCCTCTTCCATCTTGCGCAGCTGCGCCAGACGGTCGATCCGGGTACGCATGGTGCGGAAGTTGGTCAGCATACCGCCGAGCCATCTTGCATTGACATAGAACTGGCCGACGCGCTCTGCTTCCTCGCGGATGGCGTCCTGCGCCTGCTTCTTGGTGCCGACGAACAGCAGGCTCTCGCCATTGGCCGCCAGGTCACGAACGAAGGAATAAGCTTCTTCCAACTTCTTGACCGTCTTCTGCAGGTCGATGATGTAGATCCCGTTGCGCTCGGTGTAGATGTAGGTTGCCATTTTCGGGTTCCAACGGCGGGTCTGATGGCCGAAGTGAACGCCAGCTTCCAGCAGCTGCTTCATAGATACGACAGACATAATGAAATACTCCTTTTGTTTTACCGCCACCCGAATCATCTTCTCCGCCAACCGAGATCGGCACAAAGCGCAGAATCTCCGAATGTGTGGTTTATTTTTTGCTGTTACGCACAGCTAAATTATTATACTTTTATTTCCCCCAAAACGCAAGCACTTTTTTAAACTTTTCCCGCCTTTTTCTAAGGCCAATCCCGCCTGCCCCGGGGCACGCAAACCTTTGCCAGCTCTACATCCACCAGGATAATATCGCCGCCGATGCGCTTGATGCTGCCCCAGGGGATTCTATAATCATGCCGCCGGCCAAACAGGCCGAAAAACCGGCAGGGCCCCGGCAGCAGCAGGGCGATGATACGCCCGGAGATCAGATCCAGCTCCACATCGCAGACATAGCCCAACCGGCAGCCATCGCAGATATTGACGACCTCCTTGCACTTGAGCGTCGCCAGGCGGTTTTCCATGCCGCAGCCCTCCTTCCGGACTCTCGTTCCAGGATTTTCCCGGATTCTCTTCCCGGAGTTCAGCCTATGCGGCAAGCGGCCAGAATATGCGTTACGACGAGATGGCGCGGCGGATGCTCTGCAGGGCATTTTTCTCCAGCCGGGAGACCTGCGCCTGGGAGATGCCCACCTCCTGGGCCACCTCCATCTGCGTCTTACCGTCATAAAAGCGCAGCGCCAGGATGCGGCGCTCCCGGTCGGCGAGCTTTTCCATCGCCTGGCGCAGGGCGATGTGTTCGATCCACTGCTCATCGGTATTTTTCGTATCGCGCACCTGGTCCATGACGGTCAGGGGGTCGCCGCCGTCGGAATACACCGGCTCATAGAGAGAGACCGGGCTTGCCATGGCGTCCATGGACTCGGTCACCTCCTCCAGCGGCAGCCCCAGCTGCTGGGCGATCTCCGTCAGGGTCGGCTCCCGGCCCTTTTCCCGCAGCAGCGCCTCCTTGCACTGCAGGACCTTATAGGCCGTGTCCCGGATGGACCGGCTGACGCGCAGGGGACCAAAATCCCGCAGATACCGCCGCAGCTCCCCGGCGATCATCGGCACGCCGTAGGTGCTGAAGCGTACGTTCAGCGCCGGGTCAAAATTCTCGATCGCCTTCAAAAGGCCAATGCAGCCCACCTGGAACAGGTCGTCCGGATTTTCGCCCCGGCCGGAAAACCGCTGGATCACAGACAGGACCAGCCGCAGATTTCCCTCGATCAGCTTCTGCCGCGCCGCCTCATCGCCCTGCTTGCAGCGCTGCAGCAGCTGCGTCATCTCATCGCTTTTCAAAACCGTCAGCTTCGCCGTGTTCACCCCGGATATTTCCACTTTCCCCTGCATGGCCGTGTTCCTCCGTCTGTCTTGACTCGGCAGCCTGCAGGCCGCCGGACGCCAAAGCGGCGCAAATACAGTATTTCCCAGGAGGCTGTTTTGATACATTTTGCCGCAGTGGCGGATTTTTCTGCCCAAGTTTGCACAGGCAGCGGGAAATTTTGTTGCCAAGCGCAGAGCAATATGGTAGAATAAAGAGGAATTTGCACGCGGATCTGCAAAGGCGCTATGATTGCGGCAAAAACACCAGATTCTGCAGAAAGCAGCGCACGCAGTGCACTGCACCCAAAGAAATGCAAAAAGGAGTCCTGCCGGACATGTACTATATTGTTTTGGACTTGGAATGGAACCAGCCCTGGCCCGGTTCCCCTTCAGCGCAAAAGCAGCTCCCGGTTCCGATCCATGGAGAAATCATCCAGATCGGCGCCGTGCGGATGCTGGAGGACCAAACCGTCGCCGACGAGCTGCAGCTCTATGTGAAGCCCCGCTATTATAGGCGGCTAAACAAGCGGGTGAGCAAGCTTACCGGCATCAAAGAGTCCAAGCTCAAGGCCGAGGGGCTGGATTTCCCCGACGCGATGGAGGTCTTTCACCGCTGGTGCGGCGACGACTGCATCTTCCTGACCTGGGGCTTTGACGACATTGGCGTTCTGACCGAGAATCTGCGCCTGTTCCAGCTGGACGCTCAGTGGGTCCAGAATTGGTACAACGCCCAGATGATGTATAACGCCCAGATCGGCGGCGGCACGCAGCAAAAGGCCCTAAAAACCGCGCTGGAAGAGATGGGCATCGCCGCGACCCGTCCGGCACACGACGCATTGGGCGACGCATATCACACCGCCTGCATCTGCGCCCGGCTGGACCTGCCCCGGGGCATGGCCGAATACGGCCGCTCCCTCAAAACGCATGAGGATGGGCTCCACGGTGCACAGGTTCCCGGCTGCATCAGCCGCAAGGTCTACCACGGCTTTGCCAGCAAGCAGGACGCATTTGCCAATCTGGCCGGCCCCGAAAACTGCTGCCCCACCTGCGGCGCGCAGATGAAGATCACAAAATGGTACCCCCAGCAGGGCAAGCGGTACCTGACGATGACGACTTGCCCGGAGCACGGGCCGTATCTGCTGCGGGTCCGGCTGGTCCCAGAGGAAGGCGGCACCCTACAGGCCAATCGGATGCTCTATGAGGCCGATTCGCAGACTGCCCAATCCTATGCGCGGCTGCAGCAGAAGCCCCGCCGTCCCCGCCGCCGCAGAAGAAGCAAGGCAGCCCGCACGGCGTCGCCCCAGGCATAGTTTTTTATAAACTTATAAAGGCAAACAGCAAGCGGCGCGCCGCTTGCTGTTCTTTATTCGCGCAAAAATCAGGGCAGCCGCAAAGTCTGCAGCCGCCCTGATTTTGGGGAGTAAGATCTCTTTGGCGCGCCCACGCCGGCAAAGCTCAGTCGCCTTTGCGGGCCAGCGCAGCAGCGACCAGGCCGACAAACAGCGGATGGGGCCGGTTGGGGCGGCTCTTAAATTCCGGGTGGAACTGGGCCGCGATATAGAACGGGTGCTCCGGTAGCTCCACCATCTCCACCAAGCTGCCGTCCGGCGAGAGGCCGGAAAACCGCATCCCTTGTGCAGAAAAGGCCTGCCGGTACGCATTGTTGAACTCATACCGGTGGCGGTGCCGCTCGGCGATCTGGCCGGTACCGTACAGCGCCTGGGCCAGGCTGCCGCCTGCCAGCATACACGGGTACTGCCCCAGCCGCATCGTCCCGCCCTTGGCGGTCACGCCGACCTGGTCCGGCATCAGGTCAATGACCGGATGTGCCGTCGCCGGGTCAAACTCCGACGAATTGGCGTCCGCCCAGCCGAGGACATGCCGGGCATACTCGATCACGCAGACCTGCATCCCCAGGCAGATGCCCAGATACGGCACCCGGTTCTCCCGGGCATACCGGGCTGCCAGGACCATGCCGTCCACCCCCCGGTCGCCAAAGCCGCCAGGGACGAGGATCCCATCGCAGCCGCCGAGCTGCGCCCGGATATTCCCCGCCGTCAGCTGCTCCGAGTCGGTCCATTGAATTTCCACAATGGCATCATTTTCCGTCCCGCCGTGAAACAGCGACTCCACAACGCTGAGATATGCGTCGTGCAGCTGGGTATATTTCCCCACTAAGGCTATTTTTACCCGTCGGTGAGCGCCTTTAATCCGGCCAACCAGCGCCGTCCACTCTGCAAGGTCCGGCGCCGTCTCCGGCAGGCCCAGCTTCCGGCAGACGACCGTCGCCAGCCCCTCCCGCTCCAGCAGCAGCGGCACCTCGTAAAGGGTCGAGGCCGTCAGATTCTGAATGACGCATTCCGGCTCCACGTTGCAGAACAGGCCGATCTTCCGGCGGATCTCCTCCGTCATCGGCGCGTCCGTCCGGCAGACCAGCACATCCGGCTGGATGCCGACAGAGAGCAGCTCCTTGACCGAATGCTGGGTCGGCTTGCTCTTCAGCTCCCCAGAGCCGGGAATCTGCACCACCAGCGGCACGTGGATAAACACCACATTCTGCCGCCCCTTCTCGCAGGCCACCTGCCGGATGGCCTCCAGATAGGGCTGGCTCTCAATATCGCCGACGGTGCCGCCGATCTCCGAGATAATGACATCCACATCGTCCCGCTCCATGGCGTAAATGCGGTTTTTGATCTCGTCTGTGATATGGGGGATGATCTGGACCGTGCCGCCCAGATAGCCGCCCTGCCGCTCCCGGTTCAGGACATTCCAGAAGACCTTCCCCGAGGAGACAGAGGCATTGCCATCCAGGCTCTCGTCGACAAAGCGCTCATAGTGGCCCAGATCCAGATCCGTCTCCGCGCCGTCGTCGGTGACGAAGACTTCGCCGTGCTGATAGGGGCTCATGGTACCCGGATCGATGTTCAAATACGGGTCAAACTTCTGGTTGCGTACCCGCAGCCCCCGCTGCTTGAGCAGCCGCCCCAAAGACGCGGCACAAATGCCCTTGCCCAAGCCGGAAACCACGCCGCCGGTCACAAAAATATACTTCACAGCGATGCCCCCTTCTGCCAGATCAGCGAAAACAGTTTACAGAAAATTACACAGAAAATTGCAGATGGTAATACGTCGGGTACGGCCAATAGGACGCCGCAGTCAGCGCCTCCAGCTGGTCGACCGTCTTTCTCGTCTGGTTCATCCGGTCGAAAACGACATCGTGATAATACCGCACCTTCTCCTCCAGGGAGATATCCGGGATCGTCTCGATGGCGGTCTTCAGCATGACCGTCTGCTCCATCAATGTATCGCTCAGCTCGCTGATCGTCGCCGCCAGCGCCAGCTCGCTGCGGTGCGAAACCCCCAGCTCTTTCTTCCGGGCGACGGTCTTGCACAGGTCGGAGCTGTACCGGGAGACCGCGGAGAAGATTCCCCGCTGCACCATGTCGATCAGCGTATGTGCCTCGATGGTGATGACATGGCAGTACTTTTCCATATGGATCTCGTGCCGCGCCTGCATCTCCTGCTCGGTATAGACGCCATGGCGCGTGTAGAGGTCGATATTTTTCTGCAGGATATAAGCGGGCAGTGCCTCCGCCGTGTTCCGCAGATTCGGCAGGCCGCGGCGCTGCGCCTCCTCGACCCAGCTCTCCTCATAGCCGTTGCCGCTGAAGATGATCCGGCGGTGCTCGGCAAAGGCCTTCTGCAGCAGATTGTGCAGCGCCTCATTGAAATTCTCCGCCTGTTCCAGGGCGCTGGCAAATTGCTCCAGCTCCTCAGCCATGATCGTATTGAGGACGGTATTCGGCCCCGCGACAGACTGGCTGGAGCCGGGCATCCGGAATTCGAATTTATTGCCAGTGAAGGCCACCGGCGAGGTCCGGTTGCGGTCCGTCGTGTCCCGGGAGATATTGGGCAGGACATCTACGCCGATGCGCAGCAGCCCCTTTTGCATATCCGTGCAGTCCTCCCCGGTGACGATGGAATCGATGATCGCGTCCAATTCCTCGCCCAGGAAGACGGAGATGATCGCCGGGGGCGCTTCCTGCGCGCCCAGGCGATGGTCGTTCCCCGCAAAGGCAACGCTGCAGCGCAGCAGCTCCGGGTATTCATCCACGCCCTTCAGGAACGCCGCCAAGAACAGCAGGAACTGGGCGTTCTGGCTCGGCGTGCTCCCCGGGGAGAAGAGGTTCTTCCCCGTATCTGTGGAGAGCGACCAGTTATTGTGCTTGCCGGAGCCGTTGACACCGGCAAAGGGCTTTTCATGCAGCAGGCAGACCAGATCATGCCGGTCGGCCACTTTTTTCATCACTTCCATCGTCAGCTGGTTGTGATCGCAGGCGGTGTTGGCGTCGCAATAGACCGGCGCCATCTCGTGCTGCGCCGGGGCGACCTCGTTGTGCTTCGTCTTTGAGGGGATGCCCAGCTTCCAGAGCTCTTCATCCAATTCCTGCATATACGCCGCGACCCGGGGGCGGATGGAGCCGAAGTAATGGTCGTCCAGCTCCTGGCCCTTGGCCGCCTTGGCGCCGAAGAGCGTCCGGCCTGTCAGGCGCAGGTCCTCCCGCTGCAGGTACAGCTTCTTATCCACCAGGAAGTACTCCTGCTCCGCGCCCACCTGGGGGGTGACGCGCTTCGTCTGCGTATCGCCGAACAGGCGCAGGATGCGCACCGCCTGCTTGCTGACCTCCTCCATAGAGCGCAGCAGCGGCGTTTTTTTATCCAACGCTTCGCCGGAATAGGAGCAGAACACCGTGGGAATGCACAGGCTGCCGTCCTTGATAAAGGCAAACGAAGTCGGGTCCCACGCCGTGTAACCCCGCGCTTCAAAGGTCGCCCGCAGGCCGCCGGAGGGGAAGGACGAAGCGTCCGGCTCGCCCCGAATGAGCTCCTTGCCGGAGAATTCCATAATGACCTTGCCGTGGCCGATGGGGCTCAGGAAGCTGTCGTGCTTTTCCGCCGTGATACCCGTCAGCGGCTGGAACCAGTGGGTAAAATGGGTCGCGCCGTTTTCCAGTGCCCAGGTTTTCATACCGTCGGCAATGTCATTGGCGACATCCAGATTCAGCGGCTTTTCCTCCTGCAGGCACGCCTGCCACGCCTTCATCGCGCCAGGCGATACATACTGGGCCATGGTCTCCTCGCCGAATACCATGCTGCCGAACAGATTGGGGATCCTGTCTTTCTTTTCCTTCATATGCGTCTTTCCTCCTCACGGTTTGCCCAGCGTGTTCCGTGCCGGGCTGACGTGTCCTGCGACCTGCTATCGATCGCGGCGGCAAATGGCCGCCGCAGTCCGCACTTTCAAAAAATATGGACACATTTTACACGATTCCATTTTTAAAATCAACGCGCAATGTTTTACAACTTTTTCCAGAGGGACCACCCTATTCTGCCCCGATCAAACAAAAATTTCCCTCGCGTGCAAAAAACAGTTGCCATCGGGGAAAAACCGCGGTATAGTAGGATTGAACCCTTTATAGCGTCTTGCAAAAGCGGCAGACCGGTATACACCGGTTTGCCGCTTATTTTACTCTTTGCGCCGCGGCAGTTGGCGCCGCAGAAGCAGCAGCGTCACGCAGGCGCAGACCACCACCGCCAGGCAGATGAGATTTATGCCAACCAGCACCGCCAGTGCGATACCAGCCAATGCCGAGCCGCCCAACTGCACCAGCAGGAATTTAGGCTGCCGCGTCGTATACACCAGCAAAAGCAGCACACCGGCCACCAGGCAGCCACCGGCATTGACGAGCATATAGAGCCCAGCCCGATCCAAAGAGCCGAAGGTCAGCGCTAGGTCGACGCCCATATCGCTATACAGCTGTGTCAGCATCTGGGATGCCTGGTTGTTTTGCAGAAAGCTCAGCCCCGTCACGGCAAAGCTAAAGGTATAAATGATAAAAAATACCATGCACAGCCAGAACCAGACCTTGAACCCGCCGGTGAAATAGAACCGCCCGGGCTGGGCCTGCTGTGCCGCCCGCTGGCGGACCGGCTGATAAGCCAGCGGCTGGTCCGTCTCAGGCGTCTGCCGCGGCGCCTCGTACCGGCGCACCAGCGCGCCGCACTCCGGGCAGATCAGCGTCTCGTCCGAGACCTGCTTGCCGCAGTTGTAACACGTGATCATTTCAAAATGCCTCCTTTTCGGCAAGAAACGCCATCCATATCGGCAGCAAGCGGCAAAAGCCGCCGCCTTATTTGTATAGTATACCACAAAACCCGCCAGGCGAAAAGGGCAAATACCGCCGCCGCACAAGTTTTTCCGCCGCATTTCCCGCTTTATTGACTTTCCCCAGCCGGTATGCTATGCTGGCCATAGAAAAAGAGAAAAGGAGAGATCTTATGCTCAGTCCCGCCCTGAAAAAGCTGGCGCAGGAGCATCAGCTCCAGTGCGCCCACGGCATCGCCTACGGGAGCCTGGCCGGCTACAGCGTCACCCTGCGCGACGGCGCCGGTACCAAAACCCTCGCCGTGACGACCCGTTTCCCGGATCAAAGCCAATACGCCGCCCTACAGGCAGACCTTGCACAGCACGACCTGCAGAAAGAATACCGGGTGCAGCAGCTGGCCCCGGTCGAAAACGGCATCGTCATCCAATTTACAGACAACCCGGGTACGATGAAAAAGATCCGCGCATTTATCGACTGGTTCTTCCCGCTCCTGGCCGCCCACGGCGCAACAGGCAGCACGGTCTGCCCCCAGTGCGGCCAGAGCCTCACCCAGGGCAGCACCTGGCAGATGGTCGACGGCGTCGCCTATCATCTGCACCCCGGCTGCGCCCAGCAGATGGACCGCAGCATCTCCATGGCCGAGACCCGCGCCCGGGAGGAGGACACCGGCTCCTATGCCAAAGGCCTGCTCGGCGCGCTGCTGGGGGCCATCGTCGGCGCGATCGTCTGGGCGCTGGTTCTGAATCTCGGTTATATCGCCGCCATCGTCGGTTTTGTCATCGGCTGGCTGGCAGAGCGGGGCTACCGCCTGCTGCACGGCAAAAAGGGCAAGGGCAAGATCGTGATTTTGATCCTGTCCGTCCTGCTGGGCGTCCTGCTCGGGACCTTTGCCGCAGATGCCTTCACCCTTATGAAAATGATCTCCGGCGGTGAGCTGCCGGGCTGGACCTATGGGGAGATCCCCACCATCCTCTCCATTCTGCTGACGGAGGACGCCGAATTCCTGCGCGCCACCCTCTCTGACCTCGGCCTGGGCCTGCTCTTTGCTTACCTGGGCGCCTTCACCCTGCTGCACCGCTCCAGCAAAGAGGTCGCAACGACAAAGGTCCAGAAGCTGGACTAAGCATGTGTCCTTTCGAAGTTTAAAGTGAAAAGCAGCGATCCCGCATGTCAAAGAAACTGACATGCGGGATCGTTGAGCGTGTCAAAAAAGTATTTTTGACACGCTCTCAAACGCGACCCGCTTCGCTGGGCTCGCGTTTGAAGGGAATT
>CAKTTR010000060.1 GCA_934615645.1 uncultured Oscillospiraceae bacterium
AAAAAGCACGGCGGGCGCGCCGTGCAAATTCCTGCTTTCTTTGGCTCCGGCTAAGGCATAAGCCAAGGCACAATACTAGCGTATCTGACTTATCCTGCTCTTTGCAGGCTTCACAGCGACCTTCTCGCGGGGCCTTGCACCCCATTCCGCTCCCGGCAAAAATCTGCCGGAGGTATTGCCCTTTTCTGCAATTTTTCGATTACGAATTGATTATACCGGCCAAAGTTCGCGTTGTCAACCATCTTTGCGCAAATTATTGCCCTTGGGCGAGATCAGAGGGTTTGCATTTCCATAGAATCTCTGCTATCATTAAAATAATAATCTGTATCTACTGAAGGGAAATTGCTATGAATCAAACTGAGATCACCTTCCGGCAGCTGGGCGTTGCCGAGCATATACTGGCGGCGCTGGAGAAAAAGGGCTTCACCCATCCCACCCGGGTGCAGCGGGAGAGCATCCCCCCGCTGCAGCAGTGGAAGGACGTCATGGTCAAGGCCCCGACGGGCACGGGCAAGACCTTTGCCTTCGGCATTCCGATGATCGAGCACATCAACCAGGAGCAGGAGGCCGTCCAGGGCCTGATCCTGGCTCCGACCCGGGAGCTGGCGCTGCAGATCGGCGACGAGCTGCGGGGTCTGCTCACCTGCACGGAGGGCGTCCGCGTGGCCGTGCTCTACGGCGGGGCCAAGATGGAGCCCCAGCTCAAGGCGCTGCAGCGCAAGCCGCAGATCGTCGTCGCCACCCCGGGGCGGCTGATGGACCATTACAAGCGCCGCACCATCCGCTTTGACAAGATCAAGACCGTCATCCTCGACGAGGCCGACCGGATGCTGGACATGGGCTTTTACGACGATGTCACCCGCATCATCGAGAAGGTCAAAAACCGCAAGAATCTGGGGCTGTTCTCCGCGACGATGTCCCAGGAGGTCATGACGGTCAGCTGGATGTACCAGCGCGACGAGGTGGAGATCACCGTCCCCGCCGATGAAGAAAACAAGCCGGATATCGCCCAGTTCAGCATCAGCTGCTCCCCCTTTGAAAAAGAGGAGGTCACCAAGCGGCTGCTTGACCGATTCGACGGCGAGCGGATCATCATCTTCTGCAACACGAAGCATATGTGCCAGCGGCTGGCCGACGATCTGGCCCGCCTGGGCGTCCGCGCCGGGTGCCTGCACGGCGATATCCGCCAGAAGCAGCGGGAAAAGACGATGGACGAATTCCGCCACGGCCAGGTGCAGATCCTGATCGCGACGGACGTCGCCTCCCGGGGCATCGACGTCGACGATGTCGGCTGCGTCATCAACTACGACATTCCAGAGGAGAACGAGTACTATATCCACCGCATCGGCCGGACAGGGCGGGCAAAAAAGGCGGGCGCTGCATATTCTATCCTGGGGACCTTCCCGGAGCAGGCCAAGCTGGACGAGATCGCCAAGTACGCCCACTTCCAAGTCAAGCCCATGCGGTTTAACGAGGCGGGCGAGCTGGTGGAAAAGGAGATCCGCAAGCCCGTCCCCCGGCGGAAGTACCGGTGAGGCGCGGCAGGATAAGCGAAAAATATAAATTTTGTATTGAAATTGATACATCTCTGTGATACAATACCCCTGCAATGGAAAACGCCAACTAATTTTGGCCCGCTCTCACGTGCGATTTTTCCCCGCAAGAGCGGCGCTGCCTGACGGCGCTGCGTCCGCCTCTCCGGCGTTTGCCCGGGCGGCCGCGGCGGCGTCCATTTCTGACGAACCGGAGGTTTTTCTATTATGTGTGGTATTGTCGGCTACGCTGGCCACAAGCAGGCCGCCCCGATCTTACTCGATGGGCTTGCAAAACTGGAATACCGGGGGTACGACTCCGCCGGGATCTGCGTATATAACGACCATAAGCTGCCGGTCTTCAAAGCCAAAGGCCGGCTTTCGAATCTGAGCCAGATGGTGCACGGCGGCGCGGACGTCCCCGGCGTCATCGGCATCGGGCACACCCGCTGGGCGACCCACGGCGCCCCGTCGGACGCCAACAGCCACCCCCACACCGCCGCAGGCGGCAAGATCGTGGTGGTGCACAACGGTATCATTGAAAACTATCAGCAGCTGAAGGAAATGCTGCAGCACAAGGGCAAGGCCTTCTCCTCGGAGACGGATACGGAGGTCGTCGCCAATCTCATCGAGCTGTTTTACGACGAAGGCCGCACCTTTGCCGACGCCGTCCGCAAGGCCATCCATCGCATCGAGGGCAGCTACGCCCTGGGCATCCTCTGCATCGACTGCCCGGATACGATGATCGCTGTCAAGAAAGACAGCCCCCTCATCTTCGGCTACGGCGACGGCGAGATGTTCATTGCGTCCGACGTCCCGGCCATTTTGAAATACACCCGGCAGGTGAGCTACCTGGACGACGGCGATATGGCCGTCTTCACGGCAGAGCATGTCGATTTCTTCAACGCCCTGGGTGAGCCTGTCGAAAAGAAGGTCGAGCAAATCAACTGGGAGCTCTCCGCAGCGGAAAAGGGCGGCTACGCCCACTTTATGCTGAAGGAAATTCACGAGCAGCCCAAGGCCATCCGCGACACCGTCTCCCCCCGCATTCAGGACGGGAAGATCGTCCTGGACGAGGTCAGCCTGTCGGCGGATTATCTGCGTCAGCTGCGGAAGATCTATATCGTCGCCTGCGGGTCGGCGTCTTATGTCGGCAATCTGGCCAAATATATCTTTGAAAAATACTGCCGCATCACGACGGAAGTCGTCCTGGGCTCGGAATTCCGCTACGCAGACCCGGTCGTGGACGAAAACACGCTGGTGCTGATCATCAGCCAGTCCGGCGAGACGGCGGACACCCTGGCGGGCCTGCGGGAGGCAAAGCGCCGCGGAGCCCGGACGCTGGGCATCGTCAATGTCGTCGGCAGCGCCATCGCCAAGGCAGCGGACGACGTCATCTACACCTGGGCGGGCCCCGAGATCGCCGTCGCGACGACGAAGGCATTCTCGACGCAGCTCTCCGTCATCTACCTGCTGGCGCTCCATTTCGCCCAGCAGCTGGGCACGATGACAGACGCCGAGCAGGCGGATATCCTGGCGCAGCTGCAGCAGCTGCCGGATGAGATGGCCAAATTCCTCTGCGAGGAGAACATCTCCGCCATCCAGTACTGCGCCTCCCAGTTCTTCAACCACCGGGACGTCTTCTTCATCGGCCGGAATCTGGACAGCGCCATCTGCCTGGAGGGCAGCCTGAAGCTCAAGGAGATCGCTTACATCCACTCGGAGGCCTATCCGGCAGGCGAGCTCAAGCACGGCCCCATCAGCCTGATTGAGGACGGCACCCTGGTCATGGCCATGGCCACGATGCCGGCGCTCTTTGAGAAGACCATGGCCAATGTCAAGGAGGTCAAGGCCCGGGGCGCGGATGTCCTGGGTGTGACGGTGGCTGGCTACGAGGAAGAGATCAAAAAATATGTCGATCACGCCATCATCGTCCCGCGGGTGCACCCGATGCTGCAGCCCAGCCTGACCCTGATCCCGCTGCAGATCTTCGCCTATTATATGGCGCTGCTCCGGGGCTGCGACGTCGACAAGCCCAGAAATCTGGCAAAATCCGTCACAGTGGAATAACGCTGTTTGGAAGCGCATCCCTGCCGTCCGTTTTTCCGGGCGGCAGGGATGCGTTTGCTTGACTTTGTCCACGGCGGCAGATATAATAGTTTTCATAGAAATCCAGCGTTCTGCGTCAAACGCAGGCGCAGCTTTGCTGCAAAGGAGGAGCACAGATGGAAAAGGCAGTCCAATTGTACCTGATCGGCGGTTTTCTCGGCTCCGGGAAAACAACGTTTTTAAAGCATATGCTGACCGGCCTGGAGGGCCGCAAGGTCGGCGTTCTCGTCAACGAATTCGGCAGCGTCAGCATTGACGGCACGGTGATTCGCCAGCACGGCAAGGAGATGGTCGAGCTCAACAACGGCTCCATTTTCTGCGCCTGCCTGAAAGACAGCTTCGTCAAAACCCTGAAAATGTTCGCCGAAACGGATATCGACATCCTCGTCGTCGAAAACTCGGGCATGGCAGACCCCGGCAGTATGAACCAGATCCTGGATCAGCTCAAGCCGTACCTCAAGCGGCCCTACGACTACAAGGGCCTCATCTGTCTGGCCGACAGCACAACGTTCCTGGATTATATCGACCTGCTGAACCCCCTGCAGCACCAGGTGCAGACAGCGGACTTCATCATCGTCAACAAGACGGATCTCGTCGACCAGGACGTAATCGACGCGATCCATGAGACGATCAAATTCTATAATAAAGATGTCGAGATCTACGACACCGTTTATGCGACCGTCCCGGTGGCCATGCTGGAGCGGCGACTTGTGAACCACGGCATCGTCCTGTCCGGCGAGTGCTGCTGCAACAAGAAAGAGACCCGCCCGGCGACCTACACCCTGGAATCTGACGCCGTTTTAACCGAGGCGCAGCTGGCAGATTTCTGCCGGTACCTTGCAAAATTTGCGCTGCGGATCAAGGGCTTCCTGCGGGGCGAAAACGGCTGGATCCACGCCGACTGCGTCGGCAAGCAGATCAACGTCGCCCCGGCGGCGGACGATATGGAGATCATGCTTGAAACGGGCAAGCTCGTCATCATCGGCAGCAGCCCCGACGAATTTGAGGACGATATCATGTTCGCCTGGGAGCGCTATTGCACCGGGCATTACGACCTCATCTGCACGAAATAACCGATGGCAGCCGTTTTATTGGCCTGCCAGATGCTGGAGGACGAGGTCCAGCGTGCTGTGCAGTGCACCGGCGCACAGCTGCCCATCGTCTGGGTCGATGCCGGGCTGCATGAATATCCGGACCGGCTGCGCCAGGAGCTGCAGCGGCAGATTGCGCTGCTGGAGCAGGACTATGATACGATCCTGCTGGGCTTTTGCCTGTGCGGCAACGCGCTGCACGGCGTGCGCGCCACCCGGGCGCGGCTGATTGCCCCCCGGTTTGACGACTGCATCCGGATGCTGCTCTGCCCCGCCGCGGGGCAGGCCCCGGCCGTCGATTGTCGCTGCCTGTACTATACGGCGTCCTGGTCCCGCCACGGCAGCTCGATCCTGGACCAATACGACAAAACCGCAGAAAAATACGGCGAAAAGAAGGCCAAGCGGGTCTACGCCGCGATGCTGAAAAATTACGAAGGCGTCCGCCTGGTAGATACCGGCGGCGGTCTGCAGGAAGCAAGCCGGGATTACGTCCGCCGGACAGCGCAGTTGCTGGAATTGAACTACGGCGAAGTGACCGGCACCTGCCGTGTGCTAGAAAAGCTGCTGCAGGGCGCATGGGATGAAGAAGTCTGCATCACCGCGCCGGGCGCAGCCTTTGACCAGTCAGATTTTCTGCGCCGCGCTGCCCCAGCCGGGCAAGCGTAGCGGCAAAACGAAGGAGAACCTATGGCGGAAGTATTATTAAGCTGCGAAATGCTGGAGGATGAGATGCAGCTGGCGCTGCAGCGCACCGGCGTGCAGATGCCCATCGTCTGGCTGGACGCCGGGCTGCATGAATATCCGGCCAAGCTCCGCGCCGCGCTGCGGGAGAAGATTGCAGAGCTGGAGCAAAGCTATGACACGATTCTGCTGGGCTTTTGCCTGTGCGGCAATGCCATGGACGGTGTCGGCGCCAGCCGAGCGCGGCTGGTTGTCCCCCGGTTCGATGACTGCATCCGGATGCTGATGAGCCGCGCCCAGGGACAGCTGCCGGATGTGGACTGCCACTGTCTCTATTTCACCCATTCCTGGACAACCCATGGCAAATTTCTCTCCACCCAATACGATGAGACCATTGCCAAATACGGCGAAAAGAAGGGCAAGCGCGTCTATCAAATGATGCTGAAAAACTACGAAGGCATTCGCCTGGTGAACACGCAGGCATTTGATCTGCTGCCCTGCCGTGCCTATATTCAGCAGACAGCCGAAAAGCTGAACCTCTGCTATGGCGAGACGAGCGGGTCGATCCGCATTCTGGAAAAGCTGCTGTGCCATGAATGGGACGACGAGTTTTATATCCTGGCGCCCGGCGACCGCTTCCAGCAGATGGAATTTCTGCGCCACCCGGGCAGCGCGGGCTGACGAAAACAAGGAGGGCTTTTATGGACGGCAAAGGCAAACGGGTACAATCGGTCGAAAAGGCGATGCTGCTGCTGGACTGCTTCTGGCGGGCCCGCAAGAGCTTTTCCCTGGCAGAGCTGGCCGCCCAGACCGGCTGGGCCAAAAGCACAATCCACGCCCTGCTCTCCTCCATGACCGGCAGCGCCCTGGTCGAGCAGGACCCGCAGACGGGCAAATATCAGCTGGGCTACCATGCGTTCGAGCTGGGCTGCGTCGTGCTGGAGCGCTGGCCGGTCCGCCCGGTGGCAGGGCACTATATGCAGAAGATCACGGAGCGCACCGGGGAATCGCTCTATCTCGGTATGCGCTGCGCCAACGAGCTGCTGCTGGTCGAGAGCACCGAGGGCTTTGGCAACTACCAGCTGGCCTCCCCCCTGGGCGGGCGGATGCCGCTCTACGGCTGCTCCCAAGGCAAGATCCTGCTGGCCTATATGCCGAAGAAGCAGCGGGCAGAATTTTTCAAGACCGTCACGCTGAAAAGCTACACGCCCTATACGATCACAGACCCGGAGCAGCTGGAGCAGGAGCTGGAGCAGATCCGCGCCCAGGGCTACGCCGTCGAGTCCGGTGAATTGCAGATCGGGCTCAAATCCGTCGCCGCGCCGGTCTTTAACCCGGACGGCCAGTGTGAGTACGCCATCAGCGCCGTCACCATTGCCCGGAGCGGCATGGCGGGCGATAATTTTCAAAAGCTGCAGGAGGTCGTCATCCGGACGGCGGAGGAGATCACCTGTGAGCTGCGGCACCCCAGTGCCCACGGCAGATAAATCGCAAGCGCCGGGCGCTTGCCCGGCCCCTTACAGGTCAGGCAGGCGTCCCGGTGTTTTTTCGTGGCAAGCAAGGGGCGCAAATTTGCGGCAAAGCGGCAAAATTCACTTGCCAGTTTCCCGGCAGCGGTGTATACTGTTGATAGAATTCCCAGGCGCGGGCTGGGCTTTCCCCAGCGCCGCAGCTTTTGCACAAAACAGCGGAAATGCAGAGGAAAAAGGAGGCGCGTTCCCTATGATTTTTCAGAAAAAACGTTGTGTCGCCATGCTGCTGGCCGGTGGGCAGGGCAGCCGTCTGAAAGTATTGACGGAAAACACGGCGAAGCCCGCCGTCCCCTTTGGCGGGAAATACCGCATTATCGACTTTCCCCTCTCCAACTGTGTCAACTCCGGGATCGACACGGTCGGCATTCTGACCCAGTACCAGCCGCTGGAGCTGAACGAATACATCGGCAACGGCCAGCCTTGGGGCCTGAACAAATCCCACGGCCGGGCACAGATCCTGCCGCCCTATGCCCGGAGCAAAAAGTCCGAATGGTATAAGGGCACGGCCAACGCCATTTACCAAAACATCCCCTTTATCGAGCGCTATGAGCCGGAGAATGTCGTCATTCTCTCGGGCGACCATATCTACCGGATGGACTATGCCCAGTTGGTGCGCTTCCACGAAGCCAACGGCGCCGACTGCACCATCGCCGTCCGGACGGTCCCGCTGGCAGAGGCCTCCCGCTTCGGCATCATGAACACGAACGAGGACGGCACGATCTACGAATTTGAAGAAAAGCCGAAAAAACCCAAGAGCACCAACGCATCGATGGGCATCTACTGCTTTAAGTGGGACGTGCTGCGCAAATACCTGATGCAAGATGAGGAGGACCCGAAATCCAGCAACGATTTCGGCAAAAACGTCATCCCCGCCATGCTGGCCGACGGCTGCAAAATGTACGCTTGGCGCTTCGACGGCTACTGGAAGGACGTCGGGACGATTGAGAGCCTCTGGGAAGCCAATATGGACCTGCTCGGCACTGAGCCCGCCTTCTCCCTCCGGGGGAAGGACAAGATCTTCTCCCGAAACTTTGCCATGCCCGCCAGCTTTATCGACGCCAAGGCAAAGATCCGCGATAGCTTTATCGCCGAGGGCTGCGACATCGGCGGGACGGTCACCCACTGTGTCGTCTCCACCGGCTGCACCATTGAAGCCGGGGCCATCGTCGAAGACAGCGTCATCATGCCGGATACGACGATCAAGGCCGGCGCCATCGTCCGCAACGCCATCATCGGCGAAAATAGCTGTATCTCCAGCGGCGCCGTCGTCGGTGGTCTGGCGGGGGAAACGCAGCGCATCAGCGTTGTCGGCCATCGCACCACCGTGCCGGAGAACCACCTGGTTCCCGCCGGTGAGATCTATTAACTTGGGAGGTAAGAGAGGATGGACGTTCTTGGCATTATCTTTGCAAATATTTATGACAGCTCCCTGGGCCAGCTGACAAACAAGCGGACCATGGCCTCCCTGCCCTTCGGCGGGCGCTATCGGCACATTGACTTCCCGCTCTCGAATATGGCCAACGCGGGGATCCACCACATCGGCATCATCACAAAATACAATTACCAATCCCTCATCAACCACGTCGGCTCCGGCCTGGAATGGGATCTGGCCCTAGGCGAGGGCAATATGGAATTTTTGACGCCCTTCTCCATGGGTCACAGCGGTACCTACCGGGGCAAGCTGGAGGCAGTCAACTCAGCGGCAAAATTCATCGCCCAGCAAAACGAGGAATACGTCATTCTGAGTGACAGCAATGTCCTCTGCTCCATCGACCTGACGAAGGTGCTGGAAGCACACATCGCCTCCGGCTGCGATGTCACCGCGGTGACGAAATCCGGCATCGCCGACGGCAAAAAGGAGCTGGACCTGGCCATCAAGACCGACGACGCCGGGCGCATCACCCAGATGGCCGTGGACTATGTCGCCGATGCCAGCTATGACGCTTCCATGGGCATTTTCGTCATGAAACGCACGCTGCTGATGGAGGCGGCCAAGGAATCCACCAGCCGCAACCGCTACCGCTTAGAGCGGGACTTTATCCTGCGCTCGTTTGACGAAGGCAAGATCACCATGCATATCTACCCCTTTGCCGACGTCGCCCTCTTTATGGAGAGCACGCGGGAATACTATCAGAATAACCTGCGGCTGCTCCAGCCGGAGGTCCGTCAGGGCCTGTTTAAGAGCGGCACGCCGGTCTACACCAGTGTCTGCAACGAAGTCCCGGCTTATTTCGGCAACCAGGCGAAGATGGGCAACTGCATCATCGGTGACGGCTGCAGCATTGAAGGCAGTGTGGATGAATCCGTGCTGTTCCGGAATGTAAAGGTCGAGGCAGGGGTTACGCTCAAGCACTGCGTCGCCATGCAGGGCTGCGTCATCGGCGCAGGCGCGCAGATCGCCTATGCCGTGCTGGATAAAGGCGTCGTCGTGCGGCCCGGGTCGATGCTCATCGGCACCTGGGAGCACCCTGTGATCATTTCCAAAGGAGAGACAGTATGAAAATTGTACACGCAGCATCCGAAGCCGCGCCGTTCATCAAGACCGGGGGGCTGGGCGATGTGATGCAGGCGCTGCCTGCCGCGTTGAGCCGTTACCGCGATTGTGAGGTCAGCCTGTTTCTGCCCCTGTACGGCACGATCAAGCAGGACCCTTCGATCCATCTGCAAAAAATCACGGACTTTACCGTATTTCTCGGTTGGCGGGAGCAGTATGTCGGCCTGTTCCAGCTAAAGAGCCGGGCCAAGAAAAAGGTCTATTTTATCGACAACGAATTCTACTTCTGCCGCGACCGCATTTACGGCGAGGGCGATGATGCAGAGCGTTTTGCCTTCTATTCCAAGGCCGTTCTCGCCTGCATCGCCTTCTTGGGGCTGGACCCGGATATCATCCAGTGCAACGACTGGCAGACTGCTTGTATTCCCATCTTCCTGCGCGCCGAGTTCGCGCAGCAGTTCCCCCACGCAAAATGCGTTTTCACGATCCACAATATCGAATACCAGGGCTGGGCGGACCGGGATTTCTTCTCAAACGTCCTGGCTCTGCCGGAGCAATACCGAAATGATCTGACCATGGGCGGCGCCATCAATCTGATGAAAGGCGCGATCATGACGGCGGACCGGGTCACGACCGTCTCTGAGACATATGCCCAGGAGCTGCATTACAGCTACTTCGCCCACGGGATGGAGACCTGCCTCGGCTACCGGGGCGCGGATTTCTCCGGCATTCTCAATGGCATTGATACGACCGTCTTTAATCCCGCGCAGGACAAGCTGCTGGCGCAGCCCTACGGCGCAGACACGATGCGTGAAGGCAAGGCCGCCTGCAAGGCGGCGCTGCAGCGGGAGGTCGGGCTGGAGGTCCGGCCGGATGTCCCCGTTCTCGCCATGGTGACCCGTCTGGCGGGGCACAAGGGCATTGACCTACTGTGTTATATCCTGGACCGGCTTATGGAGCGAGACATCCAGTTCGTCCTGGTCGGCTCCGGCGAGGCGCGGTTTGAGGATGCGCTGCGGTCGGCTGTGAAGCGCTATCCCGGCCGCATCGCCGCGATCCTGCGCTATGACGGGCAGCTGGCCAACCGGATCTACGCCGGGGCGGACCTCTATCTGATGCCGTCACAGGCGGAGCCCTGCGGGCTGTCCCAGCTCATTGCGATGCATTACGGGACGGTCCCCGTCGTCCACGCCACCGGCGGCCTACGGGATACCGTTCTCCCCTACGACCCGGCCACTGGCGATGGCCGCGGCTTCACCTTCCAAAGTTACAACGGCGACGATTTTCTGGCCGCCATCGACCGGGCGCTGGCGCTGTTTACTGGCGACCGCGCCGCCTGGGACAAGCTCGCCCAGCAGGATATGCGGGAGGACTTTAGCTGGCGCGTCCCGGCCAAGGCCTATCGGGCGCTGTTTGCCAGCCTCCACGAGGGCTGAGCGCAATGCGCATCCTGTATAACAGTCTCGAGACCCGCTATAAAACGCCCTTCGGAACTTTATTTCCGGGGCAGGACTGCCGGATGCGGCTGGCCATCCCCGCCAGCTGCCAGACCAGACAGGTCACCTTGGTCGTGGAGCAGGAGAACGGCGCGCCTGCGTTTTCTGTTTCGTTTTCCCTGCAGCAGCGGGAGGGGCCATATGAATGGTACGGCGGCACGTTCCAGATTGCAAATCTCGGCCTGTATTTTTACTATTTCCGCATCGAGACCGCCAATGAGACCTTCCGCCTCTTTCAGCAGGGGGAGGACACCAATATGGAAGCGGGCGGCAAATGGCAGCTCAGCTGCGTGACGGACCGCTACCCGGTCCCGCCCTACGCCCAGGGCGCGGTCATGTACCAGGTCTTCCCCGACCGGTTTTTCCAGGTCGGGCAGCCGGACCTTTCTGAAAAGCTGACGCCGTTCCGCCTCCATGCAGACCGGACCGAAACGCCGGACTATCGCCCGGATGCGGATGGTATCGTCCGCAACTGTGATTTTT
>CAKTTR010000061.1 GCA_934615645.1 uncultured Oscillospiraceae bacterium
GAGATGGCGGCGCTGCAGGGGCCGGTTTTCGGCTTTGTCGGCGCGCTGCAGCAGTGCATCAGCTATGAGCTGGTCCTGGCGGCAGCCCAGGCGCGGCCGGACTGGAATTTTGTCTTCATCGGCGGGAAAAAGCCGGGGGTCGATCTGACGGCCCTGGAGCAGCAGGAAAATATCCATTTTCTGGGCCTCAAGCCCAATGAAGCGCTGCCCCAGTACCTGGCCCACTTTGACGTCTGCCTGAATTTGTTCGCCCCGAGCGATCTGAGCAAGGATGTCAGCCCCTTGAAGTTTTATGAGTATCTGGCCACCGGCAAGCCCATCGTCTCGACGCCGCAGCCGGAGCAGGTGCTACAGTACGCCCCGCTTATCCACATCGCCGGGGACCGCGCCGCCTTCCTCGCCGCCTGCCAGGCGGCCCTGGACGATACGGCCCCGGACCGCCGCGATGCCCGGATGGCCGCCGGACGCGCCAGCTCCTGGGATGCCCGGGTCGCGGAAATGTGTAAGATCCTGGAAGAACGCGGCGTTTTTTAACCGAAAATTCTGGCAGCGGCTGCCCGGTGCGCGGCCGCTGCCAAAAATTGCCGCCGCGCTTGACAATTGCGGGTTTTCTGCTAAAATATTGGATAGAATAGAGAAAACGCCCTGAGGAAATGAGCAGCTTTAGCAGCCCGACAGAGAGCGGGGGACGGTGGAAGCCCCGCGGCCAGGCGAAGCTGCAGCCACTTCCGAGCGGCCTGCGACGAGCAGGACGGCCCATGTCCGTTACCCATGGCTGAAGATGCACTGTTTTGTGTAAGCAGGGTGGTACCGCGGAGTTTCCCTTCGCCCCTGCGCCGGAGACAGGGCGTTTTTTATTTTTTCGGAGCATCGCCGCGGACGGCGGCTGGTTTGGAGAATCAAATTTGGAGGTTAAACCGAGAATGGAACAGAAAAAATACGGACTGAACGAATTGCGGGAGATGTTTTTGTCCTTCTTTGAATCAAAGGGACATCTGCGTCTGCCGAGCTTTTCCCTGATCCCGCAGAATGACGCGTCGCTGCTGCTTATCAACTCCGGCATGGCGCCGATGAAGCCCTATTTCAAGGGCGAGGTCGAGCCGCCGCGGCACCGGATCTGCACCTGCCAGAAGTGCATCCGGACGGGGGATATCGAAAATATCGGCAAGACGGCCCGCCACGGCACGTATTTTGAGATGCTGGGCAATTTCTCCTTCGGCGATTATTTCAAGAAGGAAGCCATCGCCTGGTGCTGGGAATTCCTGACGGATGTCTGCGGGCTGGACCCGCAGCGGCTCTATCCCTCCATTTATCTGGATGACGACGAAGCCTTTGAAATCTGGAACAAGGACATGGGCATCCCCGCGGAGCGGATCTTCCGCTTCGGCAAGGAGGATAACTTCTGGGAGCACGGCGCCGGCCCCTGCGGCCCCTGCAGCGAGGTCTATTACGACCGGGGCGAGAAGTACGGCTGCGGCAAGCCGGACTGCACCGTCGGCTGCGACTGCGACCGCTATATGGAGGTCTGGAACAACGTCTTTTCCCAGTTCGATAACGATGGCCACGGCAATTACACCGAGCTTTCCCAGAAGAATATCGACACGGGCATGGGCCTGGAGCGTCTGGCGGTCGTCTGTCAGGATGTCGACTCTTTGTTTGATGTCGATACCGTGATGAACATCACGAAAAAAGTCACGGAGATCACCGGCGCCAGCTATGGCATCAGCCATAAAATGGATGTCTCCCTCCGTGTCATTACCGACCATATCCGGGCCTCCGTCTTCATGATCGCCGACGGCGTGACGCCGACGAACGAGGGCCGCGGTTATGTCCTGCGCCGTCTGCTGCGCCGGGCAGCCCGCCACGGCAAGCTGCTGGGCGTGAACGACCCGTTCCTTTATCGCCTGGTGGAGACAGTCATCCGGGAGAACGAGAGCCACTATACCTACCTGCGGGAGCGGGCGGACTATATCACCCGCTGGGTCCGGCTGGAGGAAGAAACCTTTGCCAAGACCATCGACGGCGGCATGGGCGTCTACAGCCAGATGCTCGAAGAGCACAAGCAGCGCGGCGAGCAGGTGTTCTCCGGTGCTGATGCATTCAAGCTCTATGATACCTACGGCTTCCCCATTGACCTGACCATCGAGATGGCCCAGGACGCGGGCATGACCGTCGATCAGGACGCCTTTGCCAAGCTGATGCAGGAGCAGAAGGAGCGGGCGCGGCAGGCCCGCAAGGCCCTGGGGGACCTGGCCTGGGCCGGGATCGACTTCGGCCTGGATAACACGCCGACGGAATTCACCGGCTACACGGAGAAAGCCTCGGAGGCCAAGGTCCTGGGCATCTGCGTGGGCGAGGAGATCACCGGCGCCATTGCTGGCGGCGAAACGGGCATTCTCGTCTTGGATCAGACGCCGTTTTACGCGGAAATGGGCGGCCAGACGGCGGATCATGGCACGATCAGCCTAGGCAGCAGCGTCTTTGAAGTGACGGATGTCCAGAAGGATAAGGGCGGCAAATATCTGCACCACGGCGTGATGCGTGCCGGGGAGATCAAGGTCGACGACACTGTCGTTGCGGCCATCGACGAAAAGCGCCGCCAGGCCATTTGCCGCGGCCACTCGGCGACCCATCTGCTGCAGGCGGCGCTGGAGAGCGTCCTGGGCGACCATTGCCACCAGGCGGGCTCCCTGGTCGAGCCGGACCGGCTGCGCTTTGACTTTACCCACTTCGCCGCGGTCACGCCGGAGGAGCTGGAGCGGATTAACGACCGGGTCGTGGAGCTGATCCTCGATGGCTTGGACGTCGAGACGATGGAGCTGCCCATCGACGAGGCAAAGAAGCTGGGCGCGACGGCGCTGTTCGGCGAAAAGTACGGCGATATCGTCCGGGTCGTCAAAATGGGCGATGCGTCGCTGGAATTCTGCGGCGGCACCCATGTGGATAATACGGCGAAGGTCGGCATGTTCCGCATTGTCTCCGAGGGCTCTGTGGCCTCCGGTGTGCGCCGGATCGAAGCCATCACCGGCAAAGCCGTCCTGGGTCAGCTGCATAGCTTTGAAAACACCATCCGCCGGGCGTCGGAGATTTTGAAGCTCTCCAACCCCAAGGAGCTGCTGCACAAGGCAGAGGCGGCGGTCATCGAGATCAAGCAGCTGCGCGATCAGATCGAGACGATGAAGGACCGCGCCATCGCAGGCGAGATCGGCCAGTTTATGGTCGGGGCGAAGAACGTCGGCGGCCTGCATGTGGTGACGGCGGTCCGCAACGGCATGAGTGTGCCCGATCTGCGGAAATTCGGCGATATGCTGCGGGATAAGGACCCGAGGATCGTCGCGGTCCTGGCCGGTGTGAATGATGAGAAGATCTCCATCCTGGCTGTCTGCGGTAAGGACGCCGTGGCAGGTGGCATCAAGGCGGGGCAGCTGGTCAAGCAGGTCTGTGCGATCTGTGGCGGCTCCGGCGGCGGCAAGCCCGATTCCGCCATGGGCGGCGGCAAGGACGCTTTGAAGCTCGACGACGCCCTGGCCTGTGTGGACGATTTTGTCGCAGAGCACCTGCAGTAAGCGGAATACGGAAGAAAAGGAGCGAACAGTATGAACGATTGCCTGTTTTGTAAGATTATTGCCGGGGAGATTCCCTCGAAAAAGGTCTACGAGGATGAATTGTGCTACGCGTTTTACGACATTGCCCCCCTGGCAAAGACGCATTTCCTGGTGATCCCGAAGCAGCACCTGGCTTCCGCAGCGGAGGTCACGGAGGAGAATGCGGCGCTCATCGGGCACATTTACGCCGTCATCGCGAAGCTCGCCCAGGAGATGGGCTTTGCCGATGGCTTCCGTGTTGTGACGAACTGCGGCCAGCTCGCGGGGCAGACGGTGCATCATCTGCACTTCCATGTCCTCAGCGGCCAGCAGCTGGGTTCGTTCAACTAAGCGTAACGAAGATCGGTCCCCGCCATTTTGCAAGGCTTTGTGCCAAAATGGCGGGGCTGTTTCTAATGTGAAAAAACCAAGAGCCGGGAGGTGAGCGCGTGCGAAGACTTGTTTGGTTTGCCTGTACATTTGCAGTGGCGGTGCTGCTGTGTGTCTATGTTTTGCCGGGTATTCCGATCTGGCTGGGGGTGGTGGCAGTTGCCCTTGGCGGCGGGCTTTTATGTCTGCGGCGGAAAAGGCTGCGGCGCGTCTGCTGCCTGCTGCTTGGCTTCGGCGTGGGGCTGCTCTGGACGGGGCTGTATTACCAGACGCAGCTGCGCCCGGCCCTGTGCCTGACGGGCGAGGCCCAGACCATCACGGCGACCGTTGCCTCCTACCCGGCGCAGACCCGCTATGGCCAGCGGCTGGATGTGCTGCTGGACTGCGACGGCACGCGCTGCCGCACGCTGCTCTACCTGCGCGAAACAGACGTAAAGGCCGCGCCTGGTGACCAGCTATCCGTCAAGGCGGAGGTGGAAGCGGCGAGTCTCCAGGCCCGGACTGAGGAGGAAAACCTCTATGCCCGCAGCCGCGGCTATGTTCTACAGGCCTATGCCAAGGGCGATGCCCGGGTTACGCCGCAGGCAAAGCGCCCGCTTTGGGCCTGCCCCGCGTGGCTGGCCTGGCAGCTGCAGGGGAAAATCACAGCCCTGTTTCCCGCCGATACGGCGCCATTTTTGCAGGCTCTGCTGACGGGTGACCGCAGCGGCTTTTCCTATGCGGATAAAAACGCACTGTCTCTGGCAGGGGTGAGCCACGTCGTTGCCATCTCCGGGATGCATGTCTCGATCCTTTTGGCGATGCTGCTGCTGTTCCTGCGCCGCCGGGGCCTGGCGGCGGCTATCGGCATTCCGGTGGTCGTGTGCTATGCGCTGCTGACCGGGGCGGCGCCGTCGGTCATTCGGGCGGCTGTAATGCAGATCCTGCTGCTACTGGCGCCGCTTGTCAAGCGGGAGGAGGACACGCCGACCTCCCTCTGCGCGGCGATGCTGGTGATCCTTCTGCAAAATCCCTGGGCGGTGGCGGACCTGAGCTTCCAGCTCTCGTTTGCGTCCATGGCGGGCCTGCTGCTGTTTGGCAACCGGCTCTATCACGCCATGACCCGGCGGGCGCGCCGGAAGCTGCCCGCAGTGGCGGCAAAGCTGCGCGCCGCGCTGTTTGCGTCGGTCTCCGCCAGTCTCGGTGCAATGGTGTTTACAACGCCGCTGGTGGCCTGCTCGTTTGATCTTGTGAGCCTGGCTGCGATCGGGGTGAATTTCCTGGTGCTGTGGGCTGTCAGCCTGTGCTTCCAGCTGGGGCTTGTCATCTGCCTGGTGGGCTTTGTTCTGCCCGGCGTCGCAGCGTTTTTTGCGGGGCTGCTCTCGTGGCTTGTGCGTTATTTTTGGTGGATCGTCCGGGGTGCGGCCAGGCTGCCGTTTGCCGCGGTCTATACCAGCAGTGTCTATCTTGCCGCGTGGGTGGTTTTTGCGTATTTGCTGCTGGCGGTGTTGCTGTTGCAAAAGCAGAAGCGGCCGCTGCAATTTGCCCTGTGCCTTGCTGTCAGTCTGGCGGCGAGCGTGGGCCTCTCTTGGCTGGAAAATAGCCTGGCTGAGGTCCAGACGACCGTTCTGGATGTCGGCCAGGGGCAGTGCGTGCTGCTGGAGGTGGATGGGAAGAGTATCCTGGTCGACTGCGGCGGCAGCAACCCGGAGGAAGCCGGGGAGCAGGCGGCCCGGGCCTTGCTTGCCCACGGAAAGTTCCACCTGGACCTGCTGCTTTTGACCCATTACGATGCCGACCATGCCGGGGGCGCGGCCTATTTACTGGGGCGGATCCCTGTGCGCCAGCTGTATCTCCCGCCGGTCGATACGGAAAGCGCACTCTGCACGGCAATTGGACAGGCCGCAGCGGAGACGGGCACGACGCTGGAGTATTTGCAAGAGGACCGGACGCTGCACCTGGGTCAAAGCCAGCTTCAGATCTTCGGGCCGGTCTCCCGCCTGCCGGGCAACGATGGCGGGCTCAGCGTGCTGTGCTCCCGGGGGGATTATGATATCCTGATTACCGGCGATATGAGCCTGGACGGGGAGGCGCGGCTGCTGGCCCTGCATACCCTGCCGAAGGTCGAGGTCATGCTCGCCGGGCACCATGGCGCGGCGACCTCCACGGGTGCACCGCTGCTCGCGGCAGTTCGGCCGGAGATCGCGGTGATCTCCGTTGGGCGCGGTAACTGGTACGGTCATCCCAGGGCCGAGACAATGGAGCGTTTGCGTTCCTGCGGCGCGGCCATCTATCGGACGGACCAAAACGGTACTGTGACCATCAGGAGGTGAGCGACATGGCAAGAAAAGAAAAAACAGATCCCGGCGCGCTGCAGCGGCTGAAGAATGACCTGCGGGCCGGGCAATTGGGGCCGCTTTATCTCTTTTACGGGCCGGAGAGCTATCTGCGGGAGCATTATCTTGCGCTGGCCCGAAAAAAGCTGACCGACGGCCCGGCGGAGTCATTCAATTACCACCGCTTCAACGCGGAAAATTTGACGATGGACGCCCTGCAGAATGCCATCGAGGCCATGCCCATGCTGGCAGAGGCTACGATGGTCCAAGTGGACGATGTGGATCCCTATAAGCTGCCCCAGCCGGACCGGGAGCGCCTGACGGAGCTGCTTTCGGATATCCCGCCGTATTGCCACGTGTTCTTCGTGTTCGATACGGTGGCCTATCAGCCGGACCGGCGGCAGAAGAAGCTCCATGGTGTTCTGGAGGGGCAGGGCAGTGCCGTCAGCTTTGAAAAGCAGTCAGAGCGGGAGCTTGCCGCCTGGATCGCCAAGCATTTTGCGGGCTTTGGTAAGAAAATCAGCGTTGACCTCTGCCGCTATCTCATCCTGCGCACTGGCGGGACGATGACGGCGCTGCGGTCGGAGATCGAAAAGGTCGCGGCCTATGCCCCGGCGGAGGAGATCACAAAGGCGGAGATCGACGCCGTGGTCGAGCCGGTGCTGGAGGCCTATGTCTTTGATATGACCGATGCCATCGCCGCGGGCCGCTATGACACGGCCCTGGCGACATTGCAGACGCTTTTCCAGCTGCAGCAGGAGCCTATCGTGCTCCTGGCCGCCATCGGGATGCAGCTGCGTCGGATCTATTGCGCCCAGCTGCTGCAGGCGGCGGGCAAGGGTGCTGAGAGCCTGATGCACCTGTGCGGCATGGGCAGCTACCCGGCCAAAAAGACGATGGGATACGCCCGGCGGCTTTCCGAGGGCTTCAGCAAGGCAGCCCTGCAGGCCTGCGCGCTGACGGACTACCGGCTGAAAACGTCGTATGACACGCCCCAGCGGCTGCTGGAGCTGCTGCTATTGCAACTGGCCCAGGAGGTGAAGCATGCTTAAACTGAAACAGGCCATTGTGGTTGAGGGAAAATATGATAAGAACGCCCTGCGACAGCTGGTGGACGCGCCGGTCTTTACGACCGATGGCTTCGGCGTCATGCACAACCGGGCCAAGCTTGCACTGCTGCGCAGCGTGGCCCAAAAGCGGGGGCTTATTATCCTGACGGACCCGGACGGTGCGGGTTTTGTGATCCGCAACTATCTCAAGGGCGCACTGCCCAAGCAGGGCGTGTATCACGCCTACGTGCCGGACATCGCCGGTAAGGAGCGGCGCAAGCGCGCGCCGGGCAAGGAGGGCAAGCTGGGCGTCGAGGGGATGCGGCCAGAGGTTTTGCGCCGGGCGCTGGAAGAGGCGGGCGTCCCGCTGGAGGACGCAGCTCAGGCGGAGAATGCCGCGTCGGAGATCGCCAAGGCGGACCTCTTTGCCGCCGGGCTTTCCGGCCGCGCCGACAGTGCCCAGCGCCGGGCCGTGCTGAAAAAGCAGCTGCGGCTGCCGGAGCATCTGAGCGCCAACGCGCTGCTGGACGTTTTGAATATTCTGTATACGCGGGAGGAATTCTTGCGGGAATTCGCCCCGGAGAGGCAATATGATTGATATCAGTATAAAAAATGTTGTAAAATCCTTTGAGATCGGCGCGCCGCTGCTCGATGGCTTTTCCATGGAGCTGCGGGAGGGGGAGCGGGTCGGCCTGCTGGGCCGCAATGGCTGCGGCAAGACGACCCTCTTCCGGATGATCACCGGTCAGCTCCTGCCGGACGCGGGGGAGATCACCGTCGCATCCGGCAAGCGGATCGGCCTCATCTCCCAGATCCCCTGGTACCCGGAAGCATACACGGTGGAAAATGTCCTGCGCAGCGCGTTTGCAGAGCTGTTTGCGCTGAAAAAGAAGATGGCCCAGCTGGAGCGGGAGATGGCCGAGGGCAGCACCCCGGCGCAGCTTTCCCAGTATGACAGCCTGGTCAACCGCTATGAGACCGGCGGCGGGTATACGATCGACACCGCAGTGGATAAGATCTGCAACGGCCTGGAGATCCCGGCTGCCATGCGGCAGCGGCCCTTTGCGGCGCTCTCCGGTGGGGAGAAGACGCGGGTGAATCTGGCCCGGCTCCTGCTGGAGCAGACGGAGATCCTGCTGCTGGACGAGCCGACGAACCATCTGGACCTGCGCAGCGTCGAGTGGCTTGAGAGCTATCTGCATACCTTCAAGGGCTCTGTGCTGACGATCTCCCACGACCGCTTTTTCCTGGACCAGGTCGTGACCCGCATCGTGGAGATCTCCGCGGGGAAGGCGGAGCTCTACAGCGGCAACTATACGTTCTATATCAACGAGCGCCAGGCCCGCTTTGATTTGCAGCTGAAGCAGTACGAGCAGGAGCAGGCCAAGCTCAAGCAGCTGGGCTTTACCGTCGAGCGGATGAAGGGCTGGGGCATCAACAACCGGACGCTCTACCGCCGCGCGATGTCCATTCAGCACCGGATGGAGCGCATCCGCAAAACAGAGCGCCCTGTGACGCAGAAGACGCTCCAGGCGCATTTTGCCCAGCAGGAGTTCCAGGGCGACGAGGTGTTCTCCGTGCGGGACCTTGCCATGGGCTACGGCGGCAGAACGCTGTTTTCCGGCGTCGATCTGCAAGTGCGAAATGGCGAGCGCATCGCGCTGCTGGGGGATAACGGTGCGGGAAAGACGACATTTCTGCGCTGCCTGCTGGGGATAGAACCGCCGCTTGCCGGGAAAATTAAATTTGGCCCTGCCGTAAAGCCCGGGTATTTGCCTCAGACGATGGCCTTTGCCCACCCGGAGCGGACGCTGTATGACACGCTGCTCTATGAGAAAAACCTGACGCCCCAGGCGGCGCGGGACCGGCTGGGCGCCTTCCTGTTTTCCGGCGAGGATGTCTTTAAAAAAGTCGGCGACCTGTCCGGCGGCGAGCAGTCGCGGCTGCGGCTGTGTATGCTGATGGATGACAAGATCAATTTCCTCGTTCTCGATGAGCCGACGAACCATCTGGACGTCGCGGCCCGGGAGTGGATCGAGTGTGCTGTGGAGGAATTTGACGGGACGCTGCTGTTCGTCTCCCACGACCGGTATTTTATCGACCGGTTTGCCACCCGGGTGTGGGCGCTGGAGGACGGCGCGGTGCGGGATTTCCGCTGCGGTTATACAAAATACCGGGCGATCCTGGAGCACGAGAAAGCGGCCCGGCAGGCCCAGAGCGCCGAAAAGCGAGAGAAAAAGGAGAAGAAAGAGCGCCCCCGGACGCCGGACAAGCAGCTGGATAAGCAGGTGCGCCGCTTAGAGCGGCAGATCGCCCAGCAGGAGGCGCAGCTGGCGGAGCTGGAGGCCCAGATCCAGGCGGCAGCTGCAGATTACCAGAAGCTCAGCGCGCTGCTGGAGGAAAAAGCCCAGGCGGACGAAGCCCTGCTGGCCCTGATGGAGGCCTGGGAGACGGCGGCCCTGGCCCTGGAGGAAGGTTGACATTCCACTGGGCGGGCACTATAATGCAAGGGAACAGGTATCCCGGCCCAAAGCAGGCCGGGCGTGAAAGCATACCAAGCATATAAAGGAGATAGAACCATGAGTGAAGCGTGTAACGGCAATTGCTCGGGCTGCAGCTCGAACTGCGGCAGCGCCAAGCAGCAGCCGGAGAGCCTGCTGGCGCAGGCCAATCCCCATTCCAATGTGAAAAAAGTCATCGCCGTCGTATCCGGAAAGGGCGGCGTCGGGAAGAGTACCGTGACAGCGATGCTGGCCATGGCGATGCAGCAGCGTGGCCGCAAGGTCGGCATTCTGGACGCGGATATCACCGGCCCGTCCATGGCCAAGGCGTTTAATGTCCACGCCTGCTCCGGCGCATCCGAGGAGGGCCTGTATCCGGCGCTCACGGAGAACGGGACGCAGGTGATGTCCATCAATTTGCTGCTGGATAACGAGACGGACCCGGTCCTGTGGCGCGGCCCCATCGTCGCCGGGACGGTCAAGCAATTCTGGAGCGAGGTCATCTGGGAGGATGTGGACTATCTGTTTGTCGATATGCCCCCCGGCACCGGCGATGTGCCGCTGACGGTATTCCAGTCGCTGCCGGTCGATGGTGTCATCATCGTCACGTCGCCTCAGCAGCTGGTCTCTATGATCGTGGCCAAGGCGGTCAATATGGCCAATATGATGCAGATCCCCGTTCTGGGGCTGGTGGAGAATTACAGCTATTTCCAGTGCCCGGACTGCGGCAAGCAGCATGAGATCTTTGGCAAGAGCCATATCGACGAGATCGCCCTGCAGTACCGCCTGCCGGTCCTGGCCCGCCTGCCGATCGACCCGTCCGTTGCCCAGAAAATGGACGAAGGCGCCGCCGAGCAGCTGCCGACCGCAGACCTGCAAGCCGCCGTGGAGACGATTTTGCAGCTGGGGTAATAGAAAACTGAAATGATACAGTGCGTTTTGTAGGCAGAGCCTACAGAGCAAAAGAAAAAGCAGCCCGCAGGCTGCTTTTTCTTTTTCAGCCTGTCAAAGAACACAGCGTCAAGTTAAGCAGGGACAGCAAAATTTAAGTGACAGTTGAAAAAACGGGCAAA
>CAKTTR010000062.1 GCA_934615645.1 uncultured Oscillospiraceae bacterium
AAGCAAGGCCGGAGAGGGGCGACAGAGGGGCCGCGGTGTGTGCGTATGAATTGATTTGAGCGTTCAAAAAAGCCCGCAAAACCCTCTCAGCTCTGCATGGGTTCGACTTAACCAATCGCGCTTCGCGCTCTTGGAGTCTCACCCAAGTCACCTGCGGTGACAGCTCTCCCAGAGGGAGAGCCAAGGGTGTGTGCCTGGTTGCAGGCGTATGCCCTGTTTCAGGGCATTGGCATAATATGTTGGGATAAGAAATGGAGCGTATCGCGACTGATACGCTCCATTCTCATGTTTTATGACCACCCATCATGCAAGGCAAGCAGGTTTTTGCACGTTACAATCGTTCATTTTTCCCCCACGCCTTGCATACGCTTTCCCCAAAGGGGGGCATGCGTATGCGACCGTGGCAATGTGGCGGCGGCGCGATCATCTGCTTTTGCCTGGGCGTGGGGCTGCTGCTGTCGCTGCTGTTTTCCTCGCCGTTTTTGACCGGGGTGATCGGCGTCTTTCTGCTCCTGTGCGGCATTGTGCTGACGCAGCGGAAATAATTCGGTATGTTTTGGGACTGGCCCGCGTATATAACAGTAGAACATACAAGGGGTGAGTACAAATGGAGTTTGCGTTTGAAGAAAAGACGGTTTCTCATTTACAGCTGCTGGCCGAGGAGTGGCTGCGCCAGGAGGAGACGGCGGAGCTCATCGTGCCGGATTCGGAGCCGGACGCGGCGGAGGTTCTCGACTGCTTTGCCAGCTGCGTCGTGCGCAGCAAGGAGTGCCAGGCGGGCAGCGTCCTGATCTCCGGCGGCATCCAGGCCAGCCTGCTCTATCTGGCCGGGGAGGAGACGACGCCCCGGCTGCTGGAGACGTATCTGCCGTTCTCCATCAAAAAGGAGATCTCGGACTGCGAGGTGTCGGACTTGGCACAGCTGCAGTGCCGCGTGACCCACGCCGATGGCCGTGTCCTCAACTCCCGGAAGCTGCTGGTGCGGGTCGAGATCGGGTGCGATCTGCATCTCTACCGTCCGGCGGCGGAGACGATCTACGTGCCAGACGCGTCGGACCCGCATCTGCAGCTGCACCGCCGCCAATACCCGCTGCTGCTGGACCTGGAGGCAGGGGAGAAGCTCTTTGCCATGGAGGAGGAGCCGGAGCTGCCCGCCGGGCGGCCGGACCCGATCCGCATCGTGTTCGCCCGGGCCCAGCCCAGCGTGACGGAGACGCGCCTGGCCGGCAGCCGCATGGTCTGCAAGGGTGTCGTCAGCCTGCAGGTCCTCTATGAAGCGGCGGAGGGGCAGGTGACCCGATGGGACTGCCAGCTGCCCTTCTCCCAATTCATCGACCTGGCCGGGAGCTACGAGGAGGAGACCTGCGCCCTGCAGCTCCAGCTGGCCGGATGCGAGGTGACGTTAAACGGCGAGCGCCGCCTGTCCTGCGACCTGATGCTCCTGGCCCAGTGCATGGTCCGGGGCTACCGGACGCTGGAGATCGTCGACGACGCCTACTGGCTGGGCGGCAGTATGCAGGCGAAGGTCTCGCCCTGCAGCATCCGCTGCCAGCTGGACCAGCAGCAGCTGAGTCAGACGGTCTATCTCGAGGTCCCGGCCCAGATGTATCTCGTCCACGACGCCCAGGTCCTGGTGGGCAGGCCCGAGGTCAGTCAGCGCGACGGGCGCACGGAGATTCGGGTGCCGGTGGCCGTCAGCTTGTGTGGAGCGGATGCCGCCGGGCATCTGTGCGGCGGCACCGCCCAGGGTGCGGCGGAGTTTTCCCAGGCGGCATCGAACCTGAGCCACTGCAGCTGCGCCGCCTACGTCACCGGCGAGGTCTTCGCGACCCCCGGAGCCGACCGGGTACAGGTCCGCTTTGATTTGACACTGCAGTGCCAGTGGCACGCCCTTTGCAGCTTCGAGTCCATCTCCGGCGGCGTCGTGCAGGCGCAGGAGGAGACGCCGGACCGCCCGTCTGTCATTCTCCGGACCATAGAGCGGGACACCAGCGTCTGGGACATCGCCAAGGCCTGCAACACGACCCAGGAGCGGCTGACGAAGGCCAACGAGCTGCAGGAGAACGTCGTACCCGCTGGGACGCTGCTGCTCCTGCCCTTGGCCTGAATAGAGGAGGCACACTATGACAAGCGCAACGATTTATCAGGAGATCGCCCAGCGCACCGGCGGCGATATTTATCTCGGCGTCGTCGGCCCGGTGCGGACGGGGAAATCCACCCTCATCAAGCGATTTTTAGAGCAGCTGGTTCTGCCCAATATCGACGACCCCTATCGACGCCAGCGGGCCCAGGATGAGCTGCCCCAGAGCGGCTCCGGCAAGACGATTATGACCGCTGAGCCGAAATTTATCCCCGAGGAGGCCGTCACCGTCAGCCCCGACGGCACGGCGCAGCTTTCCGTCCGCATGATTGACAGCGTGGGCTATCTCATCCCCAACGCCGCCGGGGCGACGGAGGACGGCCAGACCCGCATGGTCACGACCCCCTGGGCGGACCACGAGATCCCCCTGACGGAGGCCGCCGAGCTAGGGACAAAGAAGGTCATCGCCGAGCACTGCACCGCCGGAATCGTCGTCACGACCGACGGCAGCGTCACGGAGTTCGACCGAGCCGATTATCTGGAGGCCGAGCGCCGCGCCATCACGGACCTGCAGGCCACGGGCAAGCCCTTCGTCGTCATCATCAACTCCGCCGCGCCGGAGGGGAGCGAGGCCCAGGCCCTGTGCCAGAGCCTGACGGCGGAGTACCACGCCGTCTGCCTGTGCATGAACTGCATGACGATGGAGCTGCCGCAAATCCAAACGCTGCTGCAGACGCTGCTCTACGCCTTCCCGGTCTCGGAGCTGCAATTCTTCCTGCCCGGCTGGTTCAACGCTCTGGAGCTGGAGCACGGCATGAAGCGCACCCTGTACGACGCCATGCGGGGTCTTGCCGGGGAAATCAGCCGCATCAGCCAGGCCGAGCCTGCTCTGCAGCAGCTGCTGCAGCTGCCGTCCGTCCAGGCCTGCCGCATCCGATCCATCGACTTGGGGCGGGGCGTCGTCACCTGTGAGCTTCAATGCCCCGAGGCGCTGTTTTACCAGGTCCTGGGGGAGAAATCCGGCTTTCCCATCGAAAACGACGCCCAGCTGATGCAGCTTTTGGAGGACCTTGCCAAGACGAAGGCCGCCTATGACAAGGTCGCCGACGCCCTGGAGCAGGTCCAGGCCACGGGCTACGGCGTCGTCATGCCGACGGCGGAGGAGATGGAGCTGCAGCCGCCGGAGATCGTCCGCAAGGGCGGCAGCTACGCCGTCCGCATCAAGGCCAGCGCCCCGTCCATCCATATGCTGCGGGCCGACCTGCAGGCGGAGATCAACCCCATGGTCGGCGATGAAAAGCAATCGCAGGACCTGGTGCAGTACCTCCTGGACGCCTGCGACGGAGACCCGAAGAAGCTCTGGCAAAGCAATCTCTTTGGCCGGTCGGTCTACGACCTCGTCTCCGACGGCCTGCAGACCAAGCTGCGCCATATGCCGGAGACAGCCCGCTATAAATTCAAATCCGCCCTCACCCGCATCCTCAACGACGGCAGCGGCGGTCTGATCTGTATACTACTCTGAGGATTTCAAAAATGAATTTTTGAAATCCTCTCAAATGCGACCCGCTGCGCTGGGCTCGCATTTGAAGGGGATTGCACCCTGCTGCGCGCATAATTTTCACGCCTTCGGCATGAAAATTCCACACTTGCAGGGCGTAAAGAGTTTTTCCCGACGTACACGCCGCCGGAAAAAACGGATTGAACCCTATTTGCGCCGTGCGCGGCGCAAACTCTGCGAGGCTTTCTAAATAATGTATCGCGGCGTGCGCCAGTAGTGGCGCACGCCGCGGATTTTAATTGTTTTATACGGCTTATTCCGTTCCCTTCAAGGCTTCGACCATGTCGATCTTGCGGTTTTTCCGGGCGACCATCAGGCTGACCAGGATGGAGACGCCGCAGGTGAGCAGGATGCTCACGCAGTAGGTGACGGGGCCGATGGACAGGCGCATCTCGTATTCTCCGGCCATGGAGTGCAGCAGATAGCCCAGCGCCGCGACGCCCAGGGGCAGGCCGATGCAGATACCGACAAGGCTCGTCCAGAAATTCTGGCTGACCAGCAGGCCGCGGATCTTGCTGTCGCGGAAGCCGACGACCTTCAGTGTCGCCAGCTCCCGGTAGCGCTCGGCGTAGCTCATGACCCCCAGGTTATACAGCACGACGATCCCCAGAATGACCGCCGCCACGATAAAGACGACGATCATCAGATTCATGATCTCCATAAACGTATCAAAGGAGTCAACGATGCTCTGCTTGGACTGGACGCTCTTGATGGCGGCGTCCTGCGAAATATCGCTCTTTTCCGTCGACGTATAGATGGAATCCGCCGCCGGGGTAAAGCCGACCTCGCGGGCATAGTCCGCCGTGAGCATGATATTTTCCGTGACACTGCGGCGGATGCCTGCCACCCGGAGGGTGTAGGTCTCGTCCTGGCCGTAGGGGCTGACGGTGAAGGTGTCGCCGGGGGCGAGGTCGTATTCATCCGCCAGGCGCATGCACAGGTACGCGCCGTCGTCGGACAGGCCCGTTGTCTGGCCGGATTCCTCCGGGAAGCGGATGAGGTCGTGGGGCAGGTCGTAGATATCCAGGCTGACGGCCTTGTCGCCCAGCTCGACGCTGGTCGTCTGGCTCCAGTCGCCGTCGTAGCGCTGCAGAAGCGCCTCGCGCTGCGCATCCGTCGCGTCGCTGGCCAGGTAGAGACGGGTATCGTAGCGGGTCGCGTCGTCGTAATACATCTTCAAAAACGCGCCCATCGTGTCCCGCATCCCCAGGGCGCAGACGATCATGACCATGCAGCCGACGATGCCAAGTAAGCTCATGGCCGTCCGGGATTTGTGGCGCATACTCTCCCGTAGGTTCCAGCGGGGGCCGAAGCCCAGCTTGTGGAAGAATTTTGTCCGCTCAATGCGCATAGGCTTTACGTTCTTCGGCGTCAGCGGCCGCAGCGCGTCGGCGGCGCTGCCGCTGAGCATCTGCTTCGTCGAAGCGATGCCGATGAGCACCAGCAGGACAAAGACCGCCGCCAGGATCGCATAGCAGAACCCCGGCAGATACAGCCGCCACGACGGCATATCAAAATACGTCCCCATGGACCCGTTGGGATTCATAATGTACCACGCCACCAGATACCCGACCGCGACGCCCCCGGCCAGGCCGATGACGCCGACCGTCGCGGCATAGCCCGCGTAGTGCCAGATGATCTGCCGGTCCCGGAAGCCCAGGGCCTTGAGGGTGCCGATCTGGGTCTTTTCCTTGGCCGTCATCCGGTGCATCGTGCTGATCATCGTCAGAACGCCAATGAGCAGGAACAGCACCGGCAGCACGGAGCCCATGGTTTTGCCCTCGTCAATTTCCCCCGAGGCCCCGGCGTAGGCGCGGGATTCGTCCTTGGCAAGGACCAGCAGCGTCTGGTCCAGCGCAGCGTTTACGTCGTCCGTAAACGCCGCCTTGCTGCGGCCGGACAGGACATGCAGCTGCGGGTAATAGGCCGCGCCGATGGTCTTTTCATAGAGGGCGGGGGAGAGGTAGGCGTAGCCGTAGGTGTCGTAGTCCGGCATCAGCTGCGTCTCGTCGCGGACGCAGATCAGGTATTCCCCCGCGCGAATCAGCCCCAGGACCTTGGTGTCGATGGTGAAATTCTGAAACGCCAGGCTGATCTTGTCGCCGACGGCAAAGTCATTTGCTGCGGCGTAGCGCTGGGAGAGCCAGATGCCGTCCGTCCGCGCCGCGTCATAGGCCGCGCCGTCTGTCACAAGGAAGCCGGAGACATCCGCGTCCTCCGTGACGGTCAGGGCGACGCTGTCGCCGTCGCGGTCTGTGACATCGGCGTTCACGCTGACAAAGCGGCTGACCTTCGTCACTCCCTGCAGCGCCGCGACACGGTCCCGCGCCGCTTCGTCGAACCCGGCTTGGGAGACGATGCGGTAATCGGCATAGCCGGTTTCTTCAAAAAACTGGTCCGTATCCCGCTGGATGCTGTACCATTCCATCTGGAAGGCAAAGAAGATCCCGACGCCCAGGGCCACCAGCAGGATCATGGAGAGAAATTGCGCCCGGTAGCGGCGCATGGTGCGCAGTCGTTTTTTCCTTAACATAGCGCCACCCCGTTTACCATTCGATCTCGTCGGCCGACGCCGGGTGCTCCTGCGTCGTCTGGGACTGGATGCGCCCGTTTTTGACGCGGATGACGGTATCGGCCATCCGGGCGATGTTCTGGTTGTGGGTGACGATGACGATCGTCTTGCCGTACTGCCGCGCCATCCGCAGCAGCAGCTTCAAAACGAGGACGCCCGTCTGGGAGTCCAGCGCGCCGGTGGGCTCGTCGCAGAGCAAAATTTTCGGGTTCTTCGCCAGCGCCCGGGCGATGGAGACCCGCTGCTGCTCGCCGCCGGAGAGCTCCGCCGGGAAATTCCGCAGATGGTCCGCCAGCCCGACCTCCTCCAGCATCTTTGTTGCCGAGAGGGCCTCCGGCGCGATCTGGCTGACGAGCTTCACATTTTCATGCACCGTCAGCGTCGGCACCAGGTTATAAAACTGGAAGACGAAGCCGACCTTCGCCGCCCGGTAATCCGCCAGCTCATCCCGGGAGAGGGTGGAGATATCCTGCCCGTCGACGATGATCTTGCCCTCCGTCGGGCTGTCCAGCCCGCCCAGGAGGTTCAAAAGCGTGCTTTTCCCCGCGCCGGACGGGCCGAGGATGACGATAAATTCCCCCTCCCGCAGGCTGAGATCGACATGGTCCAGCGCCCGCAGCGTATGCGTCCCGCTCTGGTACACCCGGCTCACGTCGTGCAGTTCCACAATTGCCATACCAAAACTCCTTTCCCTATGAGTTAGCAAAAACTAACCGTTAGACATGAGGAAAACGCCGCGCAGTTTGCGGGCGCTAACTTATTCCGTGTCAGTATAGCACGCCCGCCACAGCGTGTCAATCCCATCGCCTACCAGTCTGGCCTGTTTTTTGAAGTTTTTTTAAATTCTGCGGGAAACAATTGCATTTTCCTGTCGTTAATGGTACACTAATAGCAATTATGCGGGATCGCATGGAAGAACGACCGGGGCGGCGATGCCCCGAAAAAATGGAGCGAGAGTATTATGATAAATGTGATCGGATTGGGATATATCGGCTTGCCGACCGCGCTGATGTTCGCGGCCCACGGCAACGAGGTCGTCGGGACGGACTACAACGCCGCCATCGTGGAAAAGCTGCAGGCAGGGGAGCTCTCCTTTGAGGAGAAGGGCTTGCCGGAGCTGTTCCACAGCGCCGTCGCCAGCGGCATCCAGTTTACGACGGCCTATCAAAAGACGGACCTTTACATCGTCGCCGTCCCGACCCCGTACGACAAAGCCAGCAAGCGGATCGATCCGCGCTATGTCATCGGCGCCGTGCAGGACGTGATGCAGGTCTGCCCCAAGGGCGCGACGGTCGTCGTCGAATCGACGATCAGCCCCGGCACCATTGACCGGTTCGTCCGCCCCGTCGTCGAAGCCGCCGGCTTCACCATCGGGAAGGACATTCACCTGGTCCACGCCCCGGAGCGCATCATCCCCGGCAATATGGTCTATGAGCTGCAGCACAACTCCCGGACCATCGGCGCTGACGAGCCCGCCATCGGCGAAAAGGTCAAGGCCGCCTACGCGACGTTCTGCCAGGGCGAGATCGTCGTGACGGATATCCGCACGGCGGAGATGACCAAGGTCGTGGAGAACACGTTCCGCGATATCAACATCGCCTATGCCAACGAGCTGGCCAAGATCTGCCGCAGCGACGGGATGGATGTCTACGAAATCATCCGCATCGCCAATAAGCACCCCCGGGTCAATATCCTGAACCCCGGCCCCGGCGTCGGCGGCCATTGCATCAGTGTTGACCCGTGGTTCCTGGTGGGGGATTACCCCATGCTGGCCAAGCTCATCAAATGCGCCCGCCTGACGAACGACTCCATGCCGGAATTTGTCCTGGGCCGCATCGCTGACGTCATGCGCGAGCGCGGCATCACGGACACCCGCCGCGTCGGCCTGTACGGCCTGACATATAAAGAGGACGTCGACGATGTCCGCGAGAGCCCGACCCTGCAGATGCTGGAGAATCTGGAGCGCCATCTGGCCGCCGGTCAGGTCAAGGTCTATGACCCGATGGTCAAGCGCGACCTCGTCCCCAACCAGTATCACGATTTTGACGCCTTCCTGCGGGATGTCGACCTTGTCGTCATCCTGGTCGGCCATTCGGAGCTCAAAGCACAGATGGACAAGCTGCGAGATAAGGTCGTCCTCGATACCCGCCATATCTGCACGCTGCCGGGGGTCTATACCCTGTGAGCGAAGCATTTTCCGGCTTCCAGCCCGAAGCGATCGACTTTCTCTGGCAGCTGCGGTTCAATAACAACCGCGATTGGTTTTCCGCCCATAAGCAGACGTATCTCGACGCGCTCTATCGCCCGCTGGTCGCCTTCAGCGAGGAAATCTTCACGCCGTTTGCAGGCCGGAGCGGGTACTGCCTGAAGGTCTCCCGCATCTATCGCGACGCCCGGTTTGCCCACGCCGCGCCATACAAAGAGAGCCTGTGGCTCTGCATCCGCCGTGGCGAGACGTACTGGGGCGAGGAGCCGTCCCTGTTTTTTGAGATCACGCCCGAGGGTTATAACTACGGCTTCGTCCTCTGGGGCCCCCGCGCCGCCTGGATGCAGGCGTTCCGCGCAAGGATCGCAGAACGGCCGGCGGAATTTCTGGCCCTGTGCGAGGACCTGCGCCGCAAAACCGGTCTCGTCCTCACGGGCGACCGCTACAAGCGCCAAAAGCCGTGCCCCGATGCCCGGCTTGCCCCCTGGTGGAATTTAAAGAACCTGATGGCGATCGACCGCAATCCAGTCGACGACGGGCTCTACGACCCGGCCCTTGCCGCCCGCGTCCGCGAGACCTTGTCGGCCCTCGACCCGCTTTACGCATGGTGCCAGGGCATTTCTGCCAATTTATCCCAGACCTGAGTTTTTCTGTCAGTCCAGCAGCCAGACGCATCGCCGTCTGGCTGTTTTCCGTTTTTGGGCAGGGAAATCTGCTTGATTTTTCTAGCCGGGATCCCTGCTTGAAACCGGGAAAAGCGGCCACATTAGTAGGGGGAAACGGAAAGGAATGACGCGATGAGAAATGGGATGAGAAATGGGATGTATCAAACCGCGCGAAAAATTTTGATCATTTTTGCATTGCTGGCGGCCCTGTCGGCCCAGGCGCTGGGCCTGGCGCTGATCCCCGGGGGCGAGGCCGTCGGCCTGGAGGTCGAGACCCAGGGTATCCTGATTGCCAGCGTGAGTGACCGCTGCGCGGCAAAGCTGAAGCCGGGGGACCGGATTTTTGCCGTCGATCAAATCCCGGTTCATACCTGCCAGCAGCTGCAGGACCGCATTGCCCAGGCAGACGGCGCCGTGGCCCTGTCCATGGACCGGGACGGCAAGCGCCTGGACCTGCTGGCGCCCCTGCAGCCGGATAGCGGCCAGCTGGGGATCACCGTCCGCGACAGCCTGGCCGGCGTCGGGACGCTCACGTATATTGACCCCTCTACCGGCGCGTTCGGCGCTCTGGGCCATGGCATCAGCGACCCGCAGACCGGCAAGCTCCTGCCCGCCACCGGCGGGACGGTCCTGCCTGCCCAGATCGTCGCTGTGCAAAAAGGGGAGCGGGGCAAGCCGGGCCAGCTCCAGGGCGCTGCCACGGCCCTGACGCCCATCGGCGAGATCGCGAAAAACACGCCCTGCGGCGTCTTCGGCACGCTGACGCAGGCCGCCGCCCCGGCTGCGCTGCCCGTGGCGTCCCGCGGCGAGATCGTCACCGGGGCGGCCAAAATTCGCAGCACCGTCTGCGGCACGACGCCGCGGGATTATGATGTGACGATTTTAAAAATCTATCCCGACGGCGCGCAGGACGGACGCGGTGAAATTGAAGAACATCATGCACGGGATCCCCGCGAAGATGATCCGAACGTATAAGGACGCCATGGGGGATAGCTCCGTCGGAACACGCAGGACATAGAGAAATCCCGGCAGCGCGATCTGGCTCAGCACAGCGGTGAGAAGCGTGATGTATATCG
>CAKTTR010000063.1 GCA_934615645.1 uncultured Oscillospiraceae bacterium
GGGCGCGGCTTTGTGGGGAACTCGATCAAATTTCCACGCCCAGGTCACGAAGCAGTGCGGCAAATACGGCCCCGCGTCGTTCCGGCGGCCTGCGGGTCAGTGCATGGAGCGCTCGTAGGCCTCGATCATCTTCTTGCACATGTGACCCGGGCGAACCTGCGGCGGTGCATCCGTCTGCGCCTGTTTGGAGAGCGCCTGCAAGTATTTCGTCGTCACCTTTCCGCTGAAAAGCTGGATCTCCAGCTGGATCGTGCCGCTCACCGGGGTGGCGGTGATCTTGGAGATGAATTTGTCTACAAAGGCCTTGCCGATGGCCTCCGTTTCGATCGACGCCTGGGCCTGGCGGAGTGCGGCGTTCAGCTGCGCCAGGTGATGGTCAAATTCCTGGCGGGAGCCGGGCGGCTGCGCCAGGGCGTTTTGCTGCTGTATCAGCGCCTCCAGCTCCCGGTTGCACTCTGCCGTCATGGTCAGAAAATCCCGGTCGGTGATTTGTCCGGCGGCGTTGTAGTCCAGCAGCTTGCGCTTTTTCCGGTTCACATGGTCGATGGCGCTTTGCAGCCGCGCGGCCTCGGCCTGGCCGCCGGGCGCTGTGGCCAGGGCTTGGTACATCTGCGTGTAGCGTGCGATCAGCGCGTCGGCGGCGGGGCGGGTGTCGCGAAAGACGTCCGCGAGTACCGCTTTTAGCTCCTGTTCGTAGAGCGGGACGGAAGGGCAGGCGGCGGCACCGTTTTTGAGCTTGCCGGAGCAGACCCATTTGCTGTTGCTGCGCCCGCGGCGGTCCTTGGCGTCCCGGCGGTAATAGGGGGCGCCGCAGCAGCCGCAGTAGAGCTTGCCCGTCAGCAGATTCGGGTGATTGCACTGGTTTTGCCGCTGCCGGACATCGCTGCTGCGCCGCTGCAAAACGGCGTTGGCCTCGTCCCACAGGGCTTCGGAGACCAGGGCCGGAACGGTCTCGCCAGTCTCGTCTTTGAAGAGAACCCACTCCTCCGGCGGGAGGAATTTCTGCTTCTTGGTGAACATGTCGATGACCTTGACCTTGTTCCCGGCGTAATAGCCCTTATACTTCGGGTTGGCGATGATATTTGCCATGGTCGTGTGGGAGAGCTTGTTGCCCCGGGTATTGCGGTAGCCCTTGTCCCAGAAATGCTGCTCCAGCTGCTTCATGCTGTAGTCCCCGGAGGCGTAGAGCTGGAAGAGGGACCGGACCATCTCCGCCTCGGCCTCGTCGATCACCAGCCGCCCGCGGTCCTTGCGGTAGCCAAAAATGCGGCTGTTGCCCAGAACGACGCCTTCCCGGATGGCCTGCTGGTGGCCGAAGCGGACGCGGCTGGAGAGCTTGCGCAGCTCATCCTGGGCGATGGAGGACATGATGGCAAGCCGCAGCTCAGCGTCCTCGTCCAGCGTATTGATGTTGTCATTCTGGAAGAAGACCGCAACCCCGGCAGCCAGCAGCTGACGGGTGAAGGAGATGGAATCCAGCGTATTGCGGGCAAAGCGGGAGATCTCCTTGGTGACGATCAGATCGAAGGTCCCGGCCTCGGCGTCCTGGACCATGCGGTGAAAATTCTCCCGCTTGCGGGTCGAGATGCCGGAGAGCCCCTCGTCGATATAGCCGGGGATATAGTCCCAGGCCGGGTTTTTGCGGATGAAATCCTCGTAATAGGCCACCTGATTGCCCAGCGAATTGAGCTGCTCGTCCGATTCCGAGGAGACCCGGGCGTAAAACGTGACCCGCAGGGGAATTTCATAGATGCTTTTCTGGCGCAGCTGCTGCCGCGCGCTGTGAATGTCCATGGGTGCGCTCCTTTTGCTTTTTTTGCCACTATACCACAGGGGCGCCGGCGCGGCTACCGGTGAATTTTGGAAGCGGCGCCCGGGGCAGGGCAGGCCGTTGTGATCTTTTGCGCTATTTTGCGGTGCTCTGCGGCGGTGATCAGCCCTTTGTGCAGCAGCACGTCGTTAAAATAATGCAGCCAGAGGTTTTGCAAGGCTGCGGTGTGCCGGTCGTTCATGGCAGGGCCTCCTTTCCTTCTCAAGAATGCCCCAAAATGGCGCGATATAATCTCCTGCGGCAAAAGGGATAGCGCGGGGGAGAAAAATGTGCTATAGTAAACAAAAAACGGGCGGAAGATCGCGCGGAGAAAGGGTGGAGCAGGATGAAGGAAAAGGCATATTCCGGCGTGGCGGCACTGCCGACGGGGCAGTACACCGGGCCGCTGACGCCGGGCTGCATAGTGCTGGAGGGCGGCGCGTTTCGCGGCGTCTATACCAGCGGGGTGCTGGATGCGCTGCTCCAGGCGGGCATCCAGATGCAGTGCACCATCGGCGTTTCCGCCGGGGCGCTCACAGGGCTGAATTATGTCGCCGGGCAGATCGGCCGGGCGGCGCGCATCAACCTGACCTACCGGCACGATCCCCGCTATGTCGGTGCCAAGGCGCTGCGGCGCAACCGGGGCGTCATTGGGTTTGATTTTTTGTTTGATACCGTTAACCAGTGGGAGCCCTTTGACGAGGCGGCATTTGCCCGGACGGACCGGCGCTTTTTGGCCGTGGCGACAGACTGCACGACGGGGCGGGCCGTGTATTTTGAAAAGGGCGCGTGCCCAGCACTGTTTCAGGCGGTGCGAGCATCGGCGTCGATGCCTTTTGTCTCGAAGCCGGTCTGGATCGCCGATACGCCGTATCTGGACGGCGGCTGCGCCGATAAGATTCCCTATGCCTGGGCGCTGGCGGCGGGCTTTGAGAAGATCATCGTCGTGCGCACGCGCCCGGCGGGCTATCGGAAGACGGGGAAACCCAAGCGGGTGAAATACCCCGCCTATCCGCTATTGGCCGCGCAGCTGGCGGGCAGCGACGCCCGGTATAACCGGCAGTGCCAGGAGCTGGAGGCGCTGGAGCAGGCCGGGCGGCTCGTGGTCATCAGCCCGTCGGCAGATCTGCAGGTCACCCGGCTGGAGGGCGATATGGAAAAGCTTGGCAGGCTCTATTGGATGGGCAATCAGGACGCCAATGCGCAGCTAGCGCGGCTGCGGGCGTATCTGGCATGAAGCGGGAAACGCAGAAAGAAGGAGGGGACAGGATGATCGCAGCATTGGTCGTAGCAGCGGGGCGGACAGCCCGAAAGGTGGGCTTTGCCCCGCAGAAAAAGGTCGGGACGATCTCCGCCATCGAGCGGGCTGTGACGGTTTTGCAGCGGGCGGATATCTCGCGCATCTGCGTCGTCTGCGCTGACAGCCAGACGGAGAAGCTCGTGGCGCGGCGGAATCTCGTCTTTCTCCGCAGCAGCGGCGAGGCGCAGATGTTCGACTGCATCAAGCAGGGGCTGGGCTATCTGCGGGATCGATGCGATGCGGCGCTGATTGTGCCGGTCGATCTGGCGCTGTGCTCGGTGCAGACGGTGCGGGCGCTGGCCGCGGCCCGGGGCAGCGTCTGTGTCCCGGCCTACCAGGGGAGAAATGGGCACCCCATCTTGCTCCGGGGCGATTGCTTCGATGCGCTGTGCGCCTATACGGGCCCCGGCGGGCTGGGCGGCGCGATCTACCATGCCGGGCTGGGCCGGACGGTCGTCCCGGTGGACGACGCCGGAATTTTGGAAGATGTGCAGCGCACGCCGGAGGCCCGGCGCCTGCCGGGGACGCAGGAGCTGCAGAAGCTGTGCCCGGAGGTCGAGATCACCTTGTGCAAGGAGCAGCCGTTTTTCGGGCCGCAGACGCTGCAGCTGCTGCGACTGACCCAGGAGACCGGCTCTTTGCTGGCGGCGTGCCGCCGGGTCGGTGTGTCCTACAGCAAGGGGCGCGGAATGATCGCGGCGGCGGAGGCCCAATTGGGCGGCGCGCTTTTGGCGCGGCAGCAGGGCGGCGCCAGCGGCGGCAGCTCTGTTGTAACGGCGCGCGGCGCGCAGCTGATGCAGCGCTACCGGGCCTATTGCGACGCCGTCCAGGCCAGCGCCCGGGACTTGTTTGGCGTCTATTTCCCGGAGGAAACATAACGCACGAAAAAGTACCGTGGGCGATGCAGTCAGAGGCATCGCCCACGGTACTTTTTTATTTGATTTCATCCAGACCGCAGAGGGCCGGGACCTGGCGCAGGTCCTGGATGATATGGTCCAGGCGCAGGTGCGCCGGGGCCGGAAGGCTCTTGGGGTTATACCAGCAGGCGACAAGGCCGACGTTGTTGGCAAGCTGCATATCGCTGGTCAGCGAGTCGCCGACCATCAGGATCTGGCCGGGGGCGCAGCCCTGCAGCAGCGGCGCGGCGGCGGCAAAAAACGCCGGGTCCGGCTTCTCCGCGCCGATCTCCTCAGAGATCAGGACGCCGTCCAGCAGCGCGCCCAGCCCGGAGCGGGACAGCTTGCGGTCCTGGGCGATCTTGGTGCCATTGGTCGCGGCAAATTGCAGCACGCGGCCCCGCAGGGCCTGGACCGTCTCCAGGGCGTAGGGGTGGAAGCAGACCGTGTCGCCCAGGTTGCGCTGATAGGCAGCGTTGAAGGGGACGGCCAGGGCCGGGTCGATGTCGTGCAGCGAGAAAAACTCCCGGAAGCGCCCTTCCAGAACGGCCTGCTTTGTGATCTCGCCGCGCTCAAGCCGCTGCCAATAGGTGCGGTTGATGGCGGAGTATTCCGCAAGCATCGCATTGCTGCACAGGCCCAGGCCAAAGGCGGCGAAGCCTTGGCGGATGGCGTTTTCCTCGGCGACCTCGAAATTCAGCAGGGTCCCGTCGATATCCCAAAATATGACTTTGATCTGCGCCATGGCAGTGCTCCCTTCGTCGTGCGCGCATCTGGCGGCCCACATTTTTCTCTATCATAGCATAGCCGCGCGGGAAAAGCCAGTGGAGATTAAGAAGCTTAAAAATTGCGGGCGAGATTGACAAAAGTCCCGGCAATCTCTTATAATAAGGCCAATGGAATGCGATCAAAGGAGGTCGGAACGACTTGAGACGAGAGATGAAGAAAAAGCTTCTGGCGTGGCTGCTGTGCATCTGCCTGGCGCTGCAGCTGGCGCCTCAGAGCTTTGCCGCAGAGCTGCAGCCGCAGGCGGAAGAGAGCCAGGCTGCGCAGGAGGCGGAGCCGGTAGGGGAGGACGCGGAAGCGCCCCAAGCCCCCCAGGCGGAGGAAAACGGGCAGCAGAGCGCGATCCTGACCCAGGAGGAGTCGGGCGAGGCGGCGGAAAAGCCGCAGGAGCCGGTCTTTGGGATGGACGCGTTTGTGATCCCGCAGGAGTCTGTCACCTGCGGCTTTGCCGATGTGGCGACGAGCAGTTGGTATTATAAGGCGGTCGCTTATTGCAGCAGCTTGGGGCTCGTCAGCGGCAAGACGGCGGAAAAGTTTGACCCGGCGGCCAATATCAGTACTGCCGAGAGCATCACGTTGGCGGTGCAGGTCTACCGGATGTACCACGGCATCACGACACCCATCCCGGCCACAAGCACCGGCTCATGGTACACGCCGTATGAGACCCTGGCCCGGGCCTATGGCATTCTGCCGACTGGCGTGGAGGTCTCGAATCGGGCAATCTCGCGGCAGGAAGCAGCGGCAGTATTCTACAATATGCTGCCCGAGGCGGAGCTGGCGGCCATCAACGAGATCAAGGACCTGCCGGATGTCGGCAAGAACAATCCTTATTACAAAGAAATTCTGGCCCTGTATAACGCCGGTGTCCTGGCGGGAACGGAGACGGTCTACGGAACCTTTGCGCCGACGCGTTCGATCGCCCGGTGCGAATTTGTCCAGCTGCTGCTGGCGCTGATCCTGCCGTCGGAGCGCGGCGAGCATACCTTCTCGACGTATACCGGGATGGCAGCGTTCGATATGTCCCGCTACGATGTGACGAGCACATTTGCGGACGTGGCAAAGACGGACTGGTTCTGCAACGCCGTGGCGGTGCAGCAGACCATCGGCTTGATCTCCGGCGTGGATGAGACGCATTTTGCCCCCCAGGGGAAGGTGACGCTGGCGCAGGCGCTGTCGATCGCCGTGCGGGCATATCAGAAATACCACGGCGTGAAGGATAGCTATGAACCGGCGGCGGGGCAGGTCTGGTACGCGGGCTTTGCCCGGCTGGCTGTCCAGTACGGGATCGTCTCGGCCTCCTGGTCGAACTACGATCAGCCCCTGACCCGGGACCGGCTGGCGATGATCATTTACAACACGCTGCCGTCCAAGGAGCTGACGGCGATCAACAGCATCGAGGCCATTCCGGATATGGAGACGTCGGACCAGGGCTATCAGGAGATCCTGGCGCTGTACAACGCGGGCATTCTCTGCGGCAATGACAAGATGGGCAATTTTGCGCCGACGACGAATGTCACCCGGGCGGAATTTGCTGCGATGTTCACCCGCCTGACGGATGTCACCTCCCGGGTGAAATTTACACTGGAGACGACTTATGTCGGCGAGAAGATCGTCTACGGGACCAGCGGCGCCGGGCAGGAGCTGGCGGCGTACCGGTACGGCAGCGGCAAAAATGTCATGGTTGTAGGCTTTGCTATCCATGGTTATGAGGATCACTTTGCCAAGGACGGGCAGGAGCTGGTCTTCACCGCCCAGTCGCTGCAGACGATTTTGCAGAAAAATATGGATGTCATCACAAAGGGCGATTGGACGGTCTACGTCCTGCCCTGCATGAACCCGGACGGGCTTTATAACGGCTATACGAACAACGGCCCCGGCCGCTGCACGACGACGTATTACACGGCCAGCGGCGCCCTTTCCAGCAGCCACGGTGTGGATATGAACCGCAGCTTCCCGGCGAATTTCGTCGTCCAGACCAGCGCCCGGAACTATACGGGCCCGGCGGCGCTGTCCTGCAAGGAATCCCGGGCGCTGGCGGCCTTTGTCCGGAAGGTCAAGGGCACGGGGAAGAATGTCTGCATCGACACCCATGGCTGGACCCAGCAGATCATCACCTCCACCGGGACGAGCGGCCTGCTTTACAAGACGTTCCACAGCGCCTTTGGCAGCAATACATACGCCAACTGCCGCGGCGCGGCGGGCTATTTCACAGCTTACACCGCCTCCCTGGGCTATGACTCCTGCCTGTTTGAATTTCCCGGCGGCGTCTACAGCCACAACGCATTTTTGAGCAGCGGCTACAGCGCAAAATACATCTCCTGCATCATGACGCTGCTGAATAAATACTAAAATACAGCCCCACGGCAAACGCCGCGGGGCTGTAGACTGTCAAAAAGCCTCGCAGAGTTTGCGCCGCGCACGGCGCAAATCAAGTTAAAATTATTTTCTCCGGCGGCGTGCACGTCGGGGAAAATACTTCTCGCCCTGCAAGTGTGGAATTTCCACGCCAACGGCGTGGAAATTATGCGCGCAGCAGGGTGCAGTCCCCTCACACGCGAGCCCAGCGGAGCGGGTCGCGTTTGAAAGCGAGTCAAAAATTTATTTTTGACTCGCTTTCAGCCCCACGGCAAACGCCGCGGGGCTGTGCTTCGCCTTGAAAAGGGAAAACCCCAGCGGCCGGTCTCTTGGCCGCTGGGGTGATGTTTTATCTGGAAATTAGGCTTCGACTTCGATGCCGTTTTCCTTGAAGGCTTTCAGGAGCAGATCCATATCCGAGGGGATGGAGATCGGGTCGCCGCAGGCCTTGATGGCGTTGGCGACGTCCTTCAGGCCGTTGCCGGTGATGACGGAGACGACGGTGTCGTTCTCGCCCAGGACACCCTGATCGCACAGCTTCTTCAGACCAGCTGCGCCGGTGACGCCAGCGGGCTCGCCGAAGACGCCGCAGTTCATGCCGACCATCTTCTGGGCCGCCATGATCTCCTCGTCGGTGACATTGACGACGATGCCGTTGGACTCCCGGATGGCAGCCAGGGCCTTATCCGCGTTGCGGGGCACGCCGACAGCGATGGAGTCGGCGATGGTGTTCTCTTCCATCGGGTACCATTCTTCGTTGTTGGCGATGGCGCGGTTGATGGGGTGGCAACCCTCCGCCTGGGCAGAGATCAGACGCGGCAGCTTGTCGATAAAGCCGATGGCGTACAGGTCCTTCAGGCCCTTCCAGACGCCTGCAATGGTGCAGCCGTCGCCGACGGAGATGGCCAGGTAGTCGGGCATCTGCCAATTCAGCTGCTCAGCGATCTCCAGGGAGACCGTCTTCTTGCCTTCGGACAGGTAGGGGTTAATGGCCGCGTTGCGGTTATACCAGCCCCATTTATCAATGGCGGCCTTGGAGAGCTCGAACGTGTCTTCGTAGCTGCCCTGGACGGAGATGACTGTTGCGCCGAAGGTCATCAGCTGCGCGACCTTGCCCTTGGGGGCGCGGGAGGGAACGAAGATATACGTCTTGAGGCCAGCGGCAGCGGCGTTGCCAGCCAGAGAGGAGGCGGCGTTGCCGGTGGAGGAGCAGGCGATGACCTTAGCACCGGCTTCCTGTGCCTTGGCGACTGCCATGGCGGAGGCGCGGTCCTTCAGGGAAGCGGTGGGGTTGATGCCGTCGTCCTTGATCCAGAGCTTTTTCAGGCCCAGGACCTTGGCCAGCCGGTCGGCTTCATACAGGGGGCTCCAGCCGACGCGCAGAGGGGTGTCCGGCGTGTCCTCTTCCACGGGGAGCAGCTCACGATAGCGCCACATGGAGTTGTTCTTCCGCTCGGCCATCATTTCCTTCGTCAGGTGGGCTTTGATGTAGTCGTAGTCGTAGATGATATCCAGAATGCCGCCGCATTCGCAGTTGGTCAGGTTGGGGACAGCGGGATATTCCTTGCCGCATTTGACGCAGCGGCCGCAGATCACATTTTTCATGAATCTAATTCTCCTTTATGACAGCTTGCGGGAAGGGGCAAGCCCCTCCCCGCAAGGATACGATACAAATTACAGGCTCTTCAGCAGGCCGGTCGCTTCGTTGAATTCGTTGACCAGGGCGTCGAGGTCCTTTGCCTGGGCATGGACAGCGTCCCAAGTGCCCTTGGTGTCGTACCACTGGGCGTTCAGGTCTTCCACGCTCATCTGCTGCTGCTCAACCCAAGTGTAGTACTTCAGGTTGTGCACTCTCTTGCGCTCTGCATAGGTCAACTCGATCATGTTGTCGGTCTTCAGGTTCAGCATATGCAGGTTGTGGTCCAGAGCAGCCTCGGTGGTGTTGTAAGCGCCGTGGGCTTCGTTCAGCTCTTCGATTCTGGACTTGTACATCACAGCGGAGTCAGTCAGAACGGTGACAACGATGTCGTTCTCGGTCAGCTCGTAGTACTTCGCCATCTTGATGCAGCACAGGACGTTGGCGATACCGGAGATGCCCATCCAGGTCAGCTTTTCGATGGTCTCGTCGTCCAGACCCAGCTCGTTCTTGAGGTACTTCTGGCCGTCAGCGGTGTTGAAGAGGCGGAGCAGTCTCTGGGAGTCTTCGTCGTCGATGGCGATGGCCATGTCGGTGTTCTTAACATTGTGGACCCAAGGAATGTGCTTGTCGCCGATGCCTTCGATTCTGTGGCCGCCGAAGCCGTTGTTCAGGATGGTCGGGCACTGCAGCGCTTCGCCGACAGCCAGCTTCATGTTCGGATGACGTTCCTTCAGCAGGTCGCCGGAGCTCATGGTGCCAGCGGAGCCGGAGGTGAAGCAAGCACCTGCCAGGACCTGGCCGGGCTTCTTAACAGCGTTGTACAGCTCGTCCAGCGCGTAACCGGTGACATTGTAGTGCCACAGCGGGTTGCCCATTTCTGCGAACTGGTTGAAGATCATCATGGAGGGATCCTGCTTCAGCTCCCAAGTCTTGTCGAAGATTTCCTTAACGTTGGATTCGCAGCCCGGGGTCGCGATGATCTGGCCAGCGATGGTCTTCAGCCAGTCAAAACGTTCCTTGGACATATCCTGCGGCAGGATCGCGACGGAGTCGCAAGCCAGCAGCTTGGAGTTGAAAGCGCCGCCGCGGCAGTAGTTACCGGTGGAGGGCCAAACAGCATGATGATAGGTCGCGTCAAACTGGCCGGTCACGAGTCTCGGAACCAGGCAGCCGTAGGAAGCGCCGACCTTATGGCAGCCAGTGGGGAACCACTTGCCGGACATTGCCAGGATGCGAGCCGGAACGCCGGACAGGCTGCTGGGGATCTCGACATAGTTCGGAACCTTCTGATACAGGCCGCCGCTCTCTTTGGCTTCGTTGTGCCAGTTGATACGGAACAGGTT
>CAKTTR010000064.1 GCA_934615645.1 uncultured Oscillospiraceae bacterium
GACCCGGACTGCGGCTGCCATCATCACCATCACCATGGGCACGACGCCGACGAGGTCTTCACCAGCTGGGGCCGCGAGACAACGAAAAAATTCACCCAGGACGAGATCAAAAGCATCCTTGTCGCGCTGGATGACAAGGCCCAGTACGGCACGGTCCTGCGGGCCAAGGGCGTTGTCGAAGGAGAAGACGGCAGCTGGATCCACTTTGACCATGTGCCCGGCGAGGCGGATGTCCGCACCGGCTGCGCCAATGTCACCGGCCGCGTCTGCGTGATCGGCTCCAAGATCAACGAAGCCGCCATTGCCGCCCTGTTCGGCGTCTAAGGAGGCTGCGCATGCAGATCCCTGTCTATGTCTTCACCGGGTTTATCAAATCCGGTAAGACAAAATTCATCCAGGAGACGTTTGAGGACGAGCGCTTTAACGACGGCACCCGGACCCTGCTTCTGGTCTGCGAAAAGGGCCGCGAGCAGTACGACAGCTCCACCTACCCCCACGCCTGCGTCTATCTCGAGCAGATCGAGCAGGAGAAGGTCACGACGGAGGAGCTGGACGCGCTGCAGAAAAAGCACCACGCCAAGCGCGTCGTCGTCGAGCTCAACGGGATGCAGCTGGTGGGCGATTTCTATCAGAAAATGCCCCAGGAGTGGGTCATCGCCCAGGAGGTCATGTTTGCCGACAGTACGACGATCCAGGCCTTCAACGCCAATATGCGCAACCTCGTCGTTGATAAGCTCTCCGGCTGCGAGATGGTCGTCTTCAACCGGGTCAAAAAGGGGACGGACACCATGCCGCTGCATAAGCTGGCCCGGGCCGTCAACCGCCGGGTGGATATCGTCTACGACTTTACCGACGGCTCCACCGCCTTTGACGAGATCGAGGACCCGCTGCCCTTTGACATCAACGCCCCCGTCATCACCATCGCGGACGAGGACTATGCCCTGTTCTACCGGGATATTACGGAGGAGCCGAAGAAATACGCCGGGAAGACGGTTCAGTTTAAAGCCCAGGTCGCCAAGCTGCGCCAGCAGCGCGACGGTTACTTTGCCCCCGGCCGCTTCGTTATGACCTGCTGCGTGGAGGATATCCAGTTTATGGGCATCCCCTGCAAGTATGACGGCAGCGCCGCCCTCAAGGCCCGGACCTGGGTCAAGGTCAAGGCCAAGGTGGCCGTCAAATTCCACGCCATCTACAAAGGCACTGGTCCCATCCTGACCGCCCTCGAGATCACCCCCGCCGAACCAGCCCAAGAAGAAGTGGCGACATTCTAAGTGCATTTTAGAATCAAGCAATAAAAGCCCCCGCTGCAGCCGCAGCGGGGGCTTTTATTGCGATTATTCAGCTTTCGTATCGCAGTAAATGCAGCGGTAGACGCCGTTTTCCGGGTCGGTCAGCTTGAAGACATGCTCCAATTCCTGCTCGATGGACGTGATGCACCGGGGATTCTTGCACTTGATCACGCCGGAGATCGTCTCGGGCAGCTTCGGGTGAATCTTCTTCGTGATGACGCCGTCGGTGATGATATTGACGGTGATCCGCGGGGCAATATAGCCGAGCAGGTCAAAATTCAGGTCGATGACTTCGTTGACCTTGAGAATGTCCTTCTTCTCCAGCTTGTCGCTGACGGCATTTTTGATCAGCGCGACTTCGCAGTGCATGTCGTCCAGCTTCAGGTATTTGTAGAGCTCCATGCCGCGGCCAGCCGGAATATGGTCGATGACAATGCCGTTTTTAATGGTACCAATAATCATTTGTTACGCCACCCCCAGAAGTTTCAGAATCAGTGCCATACGGATATATTTGCCGCAGCGGACCTGCTTGAAGTAGCAGGCGCGCGGGTCCTTGTCCACCGCCACGGAGATCTCATTGACACGGGGCAGGGGATGGAGGATCGCCAGGTCCTGCTTCGCGGTCTTGAGCTTATCGGGCGTCAAAATATAGCTGTCTTTCAGGCGGATATAGTCGGCTTCGTTGAAGAAGCGCTCCCGCTGGACCCGGGTCATATAGAGGATATCCAGCTGCGGCATGGCCTCCTCCAGGCTCGTCGTCTCGACATAGTCGATGCCGTTCTTATCCAGGATCTCACTGCGGACATGCTCCGGGATACGCAGCTCCTCCGGGGAGATCAGGATGAACCGGACGCCCGGGTAGCGGCTCATGGCGGAGATGAGGGAGTGGACCGTCCGGCCAAACTTCAGGTCGCCGCAGCAGCCGATGGTCAGGTTGTCCAGATGCCCCTTCTCCCGGCGGATGGTCAGCAGGTCCGTCAGAGTCTGGGTCGGGTGGTTGTGGCCGCCGTCCCCGGCGTTGATGACCGGGATGGAGACGTTCTGCGCGGCGACAAAGGGCGCGCCCTCCTTCGGGTGCCGCATGGCGATGATATCGGCAAAGCAGGAGACCGTCCGGGCCGTGTCGGCAACGCTCTCGCCCTTGGAGACGGAGCTGCCGCTGGCGTCGGAGAAGCCGATGACGTTGCCGCCCAGCTCGTACATGGCCGCCTCAAAGCTCAGCCGTGTCCGGGTCGAGGGTTCGTAGAACAGGGTCGCCAGCTTCTTGTATTTGCACTTCTCGTGGTAGGCCTCGGGATGGGCGATGATGTCCTCCGCCGTGGCGATGAGGTCGTCGATCTCTTCCTGGGAGAGGTCACGGATGTCGATCAGGTCTTTTTTCATTTGTTGCCTCCAATCCAGCTCTCGTCCTGCGGGCAGTCGCGGAATTTCAGCAGCCGCGCCTTGTCCGCCTCTGCGATATAATGTTCAGCCGCGGCGACCTCGACGACGGTGTCCAGGTCCGACAGGCTGACATTTTTCACGTTTGCCGCCGCCAGGCGCTCCACGCTCTTGCGCATCCCGTAGGTGAAGATGCTGGCGATGCCCAGGACCTCGGCCCCGGCCTCCCGCAGCACGTTCACGACCTCCAGAACGCTGCCGCCGGTGGAGATCAGGTCCTCGACGACGACGACCTTCTGGCCCGGGAGCAGCTTGCCCTCGATCTGGTTCTGCCGTCCGTGGTCCTTCGCGCCGGAGCGGACGTAGCCCATGGGCAGCTCCATCAGGTGCGCCGTGATGGCCGCGTGGGCGATGCCCGCGGTGCTGGTGCCCATGAGGACTTCGACGTCCGGGTAATTCTGCCGGATGATCTCCGCCAGGCCGGATTCGACGTCCAGCCGGACGGCGGGGTCCGAGAGGGTCAGGCGGTTGTCACAGTAAATGGGGCTCTTGATGCCGCTGGCCCAGATAAAGGGCTCGTCCGGCCGCAGGAATACCGCTTTGATCTTGAGAAGATCCTTTGCAATTTTTTCTTTCATCCGAGTTCCTCCTTACAACGACTGCTTCTGTTTTCAAAACCGATTTCTTAACCGACAAATTCGCTGACGCATTTGCGCCAAGCCGCCAGCGGGTCTTCCGCTTGGGTGATGGGGCGGCCGACGACGATATAGTCCGAGCCAATTTCCTTTGCCTTCGCCGGGGTCGTGATGCGGACCTGGTCATCGGCGCTGCCGCCGGCAAAGCGGACGCCGGGGGTGACGGTCAGGAAGCTCGCCCCGCAGGCGGCGTGAATTTTCCCAGCCTCCAGCGGGGAGCAGACGACGCCGTCCAGCCCCGCGTCCCGGGCGTTTTTCGCGTAGTGCAGGACCGTCTCGTCCAGGCTGCGGGAGATGAGCAGGTCCTCCTGCATCCGGGCCTCGCTCGTCGAGGTCAGCTGCGTCACAGCAATTAGCAGCGGGCGCTGCTTGCCGGGGATCGTGAGGCCCTCCAGGGCCGCTTCCATCATGGCCTTCGTCCCGGCGGCGTGGAGATTGACCATGTCCACCTCCAGCTGGGCCAGCACATGCATGGCCTTCTTGACGGTGTTGGGGATATCGTGCAGCTTCAGGTCCAGGAAGATCTTGTGCCCTCTGGCCTTGAGCTCCCGGCAGATGGCCGGGCCCTCAGCGTAATAGAGCTCCATGCCGATCTTGACAAAGGGGCGCTCCGCGCCGAAGCGGTCCAAAAATTCCAGTGTCTGCGCTTTGCTGCTGAAATCGCAGGCGATGATAACATCCTTACCCATGTTCGTGCGCACCTCCAATAATTTCTTTTAGCGATGAGATATGATATGCTTCCATGACCGCCGGGAGCTCGTCGAGAATATCCCGGCAGGCGCAGGGGTTGATGAGATTTGCCGCGCCGATCTCTACAGCGGTGGCCCCGGCCAGCATCATCTCCACGACATCCCGGGCCGAGGCGATGCCGCCCGCGCCGATGATGGGGATGGAGACGGCCTCATAGACCTGGTAGACCATCCGCACCGCCACCGGGAAGATGGCCGGGCCGGAGAAGCCGCCCATTTTATTGGCGATGACCGGCTTGCGCCGGGCAAGATCAATGCGCATGCCCAGCAGCGTATTGATGAGGCACAGCCCGTCGGCCCCGGCGTCCTCGCAGGCGCGGGCGATGGCGGTGATGTCCGTCACATTGGGGCTGAGCTTGATATAGACCGGCTTTTTCGTCACCGCCTTCACAGCCCGGGTCACGCTGGCTGCGGCTTCTGGGCTTGTCCCGAAGGCCATGCCGCCGTTGTGGACATTGGGGCAGCTGATATTGACCTCCAGAATGCCCACCTGCTCCTGTGCGTCCATTTTCCGGCAGGTCTGGCTGTATTCCTCCAGCGAAAAGCCGCTGACATTGGCGATCACTTTTTTGTGATAGCACTGGGCAAGCTTCGGCAGCTCCCGCGCGATGACGGCGTCCACCCCCGGGTTTTGCAGGCCGACGGCGTTGATGAGCCCGCTTTTGCACTCGGCGATGCGGGGCGTCGGATTGCCGAAGCGGGCGTCTTGCGTTGTCCCCTTGATGGAGATGCTGCCCAGGCAGTTGATATCGTACCACGCGGCAAATTCATAGCCGAAGCCGAAGGTGCCGCTGGCGGGGATGATGGGGTTGTCCAGCTCCCAGCCGGAGAGATTGACCTGCAGATCTACCATACGATCTCCTCCTTTTCCAGCACCGGGCCGTCCCGGCAGATGCGCTTGTTGCCGTATTTCGTCTTGCAGCTGCAGCCCATGCAGGCGCCGAAGCCGCAGCCCATCCGCTCTTCAAAGCTGAACTGGCCGCTGGTCTGCGCCGCCTGGTCAACCGCCCGGAACATGGGCATGGGGCCGCAGGTATAGAAGTAGGAGTAGGCAAGGTCTGCCATGGCGTCCGTCACAAAGCCGCGGATGCCATAGGAGCCGTCCGCCGTCGTCACCCGGACGGGGACGCCCAGGGCGGCAAATTCCGCCTCCAGGAACATTTCTTCTTTTGTATTGAACCCGAGGATGACCGTCGGCCGCTTGCCCTCCCGCAGCAGCTTGCACAGCCCATACAGGGGCGGGATGCCGACGCCGCCGCCGATGAGCAGGGGCGCTGCGCCGCTTTTGGCGGTATCGTAGCCGTTGCCGAGGCCCGTCAGGGCGTCCAGTCTGGCGCCGGGGGCGAGCTTCGTCATGTGCAGCGTCCCTTCACCGACGGTTTTGTAGATGATGGTCAGGCTTGTGTCATCCCAATCGTGGATGGAGATGGGCCGCCGGAGATAGAACCCGTCGAGCTGCAGGTTGAGAAACTGCCCCGGGGCGGTGATGTCCGATGTGTCGCCCTCCAGCACCATCCGCCAGACCTGGGGGGTCAGCGGTGTGTTGGCGCGCACGGTGAGCGTTTGCTGCTTCATTCTGGCGCTTCCTCCTTATCATCTTGCGTGCCTGACAGCTGCTGCCAGGCCGGGTCTTCCCAGGCGGTGCGGCCGCCGACGGTGGTGCGCAGGCACTTGCCGTAGACGGCCCAACCGGCAAAGGGCGTGCTGCGGCCCTGGGAGCAGAAGTCCGCCGGGTCGATGGTCCAGGCCTGGGAGAGGTCGAAGACCGTCCAGTCCTGCGGATCCTGCGCCAGGCCGAAGCGCTGCCGGGGTTTGTCGGTCAGCAGAGCCACCAGCTGCGCCAGGGGCAGGATGCCGGGGCGGACCAGCGCGGTGTAGAGGACGGGGAAGGCCGTCTCCAGCCCGACGATGCCGTTCAGGCTCCCGGCAAGGCCGCCGGATTTTTCCTCGGCGCTGTGGGGTGCGTGGTCCGTCGCAATCATGTCGATCGTCCCGTCGCGCAGGCCGGCAAGCAGGGCCGCCCGGTCGTCGGGGCTGCGCAGGGGCGGGTTCATTTTAAAGCGCCCGTCCTCCTGGAGCATCGTCTCGTCCAGGACCAGGTAGTGGGGCGCGGTCTCGCAGGTGACGTCGATGCCGCTGGCCTTGGCCTGGCGGATGAGCTCGACGCTCTCGCGGCAGGAGATATGGCAGACATGGTAGCCGCAGCCCGTCTCGGCGGCAAGCTCCAGGTCCCGGGCGATGGGGCCCCATTCGCTTTCGCTGCAAATACCCTTGTGCCCATGGGCCTTGGCGTAAGCGCCGTCGTGAATATAGCCGCCGTGGAGCAGGCTGTTGTCCTCGCAGTGGGCGGCGATGAGCTTGCCCAGGTCCTTGGCCCGCAGCATCGCCTCCCGCATCATCGCCCGGTCCTGCACGCCACGGCCGTCGTCTGAAAAGGCCAGGACATGGGGCGCAAGCTCCGTCATGGCTGCAAGCTGCTTGCCCTGCTCGCCCATGGTGATGGTCCCGTAGGGGTGGACATGGCACACGGCGCTGCGGGCGATGGCATCCAGCTGCGGCTGCAGATGTTCTAGCGTATCTGGCACCGGATTTAGATTCGGCATGGCGCCGACGTCCGTATACCCGCCGTGGGCCGCGGCCCGGGTGCCGGAGGCGATCGTCTCTTTATAAGAAAAACCTGGCTCCCGCAGATGGACATGCACATCAGCAAAGCCAGGAAATAAATAACAATGATGCAATTCTGCAGCAGCTGCCGCGCCGCTAGAAACACGGATACTGCCGCCGGAAAAAGAGACTGCCTTACGTTTGATCTTGCCGTCTTCGTAGACGTTCAGTTCTCTCAGTAAATCGCGCAAGGGAAACCCTCCTCAAAATGAAAGCCCTGCAGAAAAGACAGGGCGTGCAGCCAAGGCTGCGGTTCGTTCGGCTTAATTATCTTGCCTAGTATAGCATCGGAAGCGCCATTTGTCAAATGCTTTTTACCGCTTTTTTGAAGGAAATTTCCGGGGGCGGGCGCGTGGATGCGGCCCGGCCCCGGGGGGATTTTATTTTAGCTGCTTTGTCTTTTCAAATGCGGCCTGGACGGCGTCCATGACGGCGCTGCGGAATGCGGCGCGCTCCAGTGCATGGACCCCGGCGATGGTGCTGCCACCGGGGCTGCAGACGGCGTCTTTTAACGCGCCGGGGTGCTGGCCCGTCTCTTGCAGCAGCCGCGCTGCGCCGAGGACCGTCTGGGCTGCGTACTGCTGCGCCTTGCTCCGGGGCAGGCCGCAGGCGACGCCGCCGTCGGCCATCGCCTCCAGGAAGAGATAGACAAACGCAGGCCCGCAGCCGGAGACGGCGCTCCCGGCGTCCATCAGCCGCTCTTCCAGGCAGTCAAAGGCCCCGGCGTCCTGCATCGCCGTCAGAAATTCCGCCCGCTGCGCCGCCGTGACATTGCCGCTGCAGCAGTAGAGGATCATCCCCGCGCCGACGGCGGCCGGGGTATTGGGCATCATGCGGATGACGGGGTAAGGCCCGCCCGCCATGGTCTGCACTTCCGCGATCGTCACGCCGCTTGCCATGGAGACGAGGACGAAATCCTGCGGCCTTGTCTGAAGAATCGGCGCCAGGGGTGCAAGAACGCTTTCCAGGAGATTCGGCTTGACGCCCAGGAAAATATACTGGCACTGGGCCGCCACTTCTTCGTTGGTCCAGACGACGCCGCCCGTTTCTGCCGCCAGCGCCTCGGCCTTGGCCGGGGTGCGGTTTGCCAAGGCAATGCTGCGCTCCTGCTTGGCCAGCGCCCGGACCAGGGCCCCGGCCATATTGCCCGTCCCGATAAATCCAAATTTCATAAGCCGCTCCTTCAGCGAATCTGCCCGCTGCCGCGGACGATGTATTTGTAAGTCGTCAGCTCCTCCAGGCCCATGGGGCCTCGGGCGTGGAGCTTCTGGGTGGAGATGCCCATCTCGCAGCCAAGGCCAAATTCGCCGCCGTCGGTAAAGCGCGTGGAGGCGTTGACATAGACGGCTGCGCTGTCGACCAGCGTCGTGAATTTTTCCGCGCTGGCAGGATCCTGGGTCAGGATGCCATCACTGTGGCCCGTCGAGTGGGCGGCGATATGGGCGATGGCTTCGTCAACACTGCCGACGACGCGGACAGCCAGGATATAATCCAAAAATTCCGTATCAAAATCCGCCGGGCCCGCCGGGGTACCGGGGATGATCTTCTGCGCCTCTTCGCAGAGCCGCAGCTCCACCGGCGGCAGACCGGCTGCCTGCCGCGCGTCCACCAAGCGTTCCCGCAGGGCAGGGAGGAAGCACGCCGCGATTTTTCGATGCACCAGCAGGACCTCCTCCGCATTGCAGACGGAGGGGCGGCTGGCCTTGGCGTTTTCGATGATATCCAGCGCCTGGGCACGGTCCGCGGTCTGGTCCACATAGAGATGGCAGATCCCCGTGCCCGTCTGGATGCACGGCACCTTGGCATTGGCGACGCAGGAGGCGATCAGCCCCTTGCCGCCCCGGGGGATCAAGAGGTCAATGTAGCCGACGCCGGTCATCAGCTCTGTCGCGCTGGCCCGGCTGGTATCCTGCACCAGCTGCACCAGCTGCCGGGGCATCCCGACGCGCTCCAGCCCATCCTGCAGGGCGCGGACGATGGCGTCCGCCGAGCGGAAGGCTTCCTTGCCGCTGCGCAGAATGCAGGCGTTGCCGGATTTCAGCGCCAGCGCCGCCGCGTCCGACGTGACATTTGGGCGGCTCTCGTAGATGATCGCTACGACGCCCAGGGGGGCGCTGACCCGGTCGATCTGCAGCCCGTTGGGCCGCTCTACATGCCGCAGTGTCTTGCCGACCGGGTCCGGCAGGGCGGCGACCTGGCGCATCCCTGCCGCCATGGCGGTGATACGCGATGCGTCCAGCGCCAGCCGGTCGAGCATCACGTCAGAAATCTGTCCCTTGGCGGCGGCTAGGTCCTGGGCGTTGGCGGCGAGGATCGCATCCTGGCTTGCCACGAGCGCGTCGGCCATGGCCAGGAGCATGTCATTTTTCTGCTGCCCCGTTGCCCGGGTCAGCTGCATCCGGCAGGCCTTGGCCTGCTGCATGATCTCCAGTGTTGTCATAGGTCTTTCCTCCCAAGAAAGCGTGTCCCGGCGCGGCGGCCGGCGGCAATGTCATAGAGCAGCTGCGGCGCGCTGCCGTTGGCGATGACCATATCTGTTCCGACTGCGGTCACGAGCTCCGCCGCGTGAAGCTTCGTTCGCATCCCGCCGGTGCCGAGACTGGAGCCACAGGCGCCGCCCAGGGCCAGAATCTCCGGCGTGATGGCAGGCACTTCGTTGATGCGCTGCGCGGTCGGGTCCTTGTGGGGGTCCGCGGTGTAGAGCCCGTCGATATCCGAGAGCAGAACCAGCAAATCCGCCTTGACTAGGATCGCCACGATGGCACTGAGCGTATCGTTATCGCCGATGCCGATCTCCTCCGTCGTGACGGTGTCGTTTTCGTTGACAATCGGTAGTGCGCCCAGCTCCAGCAGACGGAAGAGGGTGTTTTCGATGTTCTGCTTGCGGTCCTCGTGGTCCAGGTCGCTGCCGGTCAGCAGCAACTGGGCGACGGTGTGGTGGTATTCGGAAAACAGCTTATCATAGGCGTACATCAATTCGCACTGCCCGACGGCCGCGGCGGCCTGCTT
>CAKTTR010000065.1 GCA_934615645.1 uncultured Oscillospiraceae bacterium
TCCAGCAAGATGCGGCCATCCTCGCCCGCTTCCAGCTTCGCGCCGTCGGACAGGGTCAGGGTCCGGAGGATGCTGCCTGCTGCAGAGCGGTCGTCCGCCGTCAGATTTGCTGCAGCCTGGGCCGTCTGCAGCTCCAGCTCTGCCGCGTTGTAGGTCAGGCTGTAGCCGACCGTCCCGGCCGTCTGGGTGCCCGTCAGATAAACCCGGGCAATGACTTCGGCGTGCTTTGCATAATTATCCCGCTCCAGCTCGACCGTAATTTCCGCCGTGGGCAGCGCCTCGGCAAAGACGGGGTAGGGGTCGACCCCAACACGCTGGGCAAACGCAGCGCCGAGCTGCCCCGCTACGTAGCCATTTGCCAGCTGCTCCGGGGTATACGATGCGCTGTTCTCAACAACATCTGCTTGCTGATTGCCGCCAAGATTATAAATATTCACGCCTTCCGCCTCCGGGAAGAAGCAATTGCGGAACACCGCCGCACTGTTTACCAGGACTGCGATACCGCCCTTTTTCTTTGCATTGAGCACCTGTGCATTGACATAGCAGTTTTCAATTGTGCCCGCGTTCGATACGACAAGGCCGCCCGCACGGGTTTTGCTGCTGACGGTACCCATGACATAGCAATTTCGCATATGCGCTCTGTTAGTCAAAGAATTAACTAAGCCACCGGCATACGATCTTGCAATAGCGTTTCCTTCCGCAACACAATGGTCGATCACACCGGTCTTTTCGACCAGATAGGCAAGCGGCGCCGCTTCGCGCCCTGCGCTATAGGTATCGCGCAGCGTCAGGTTCTGAATCGTCCCGGTCACATGGCCGAACATACCGGTATAATCATTGTTATCCGCTGCCTCTGTATACAGGCCGGAAAGCACATGCCCATCACCATCAAATGTGCCGGAATAGATGATTTCATACGGCCTGCCGATTGGCTTCCACCGCTCCATTTCGCTCAGCTTGTCCGGCAGAAGCGTGCCTGCGTCATCAAAAATGGTCGAAAGCAGGTTCTCGTTCAGCGTGATATCCGCGACCAAAACGGCATTCGCCGCCGTATTCTGGGGCTTCTTCGCAAGCTCGCCGTTTACCAGCATCCGGAACCACGTTAGCTGCTCCGCATTGGAAATTTCATAGAATTCCTTACCGTCGACCGTCCGCGTTCCCATGGAGGCTTCGATCTTCTGCTCCTTGTCCGCTGTCACACACAGTGCGTAGTCCGCCTCAGCGGACGCAAGTAAAGCGAGATTTGTGATCCGTGCCTTTTCGCCGCCACGCTCGATATAGGCATTGTAGTGGGCGCGGGCCGTTTCGATGGTTGCCTTGCTTTCCAGCGTGATCTCGCCGAGGGCATCCAGCTCCGCGATATAGGCTGCCACAACAGCGTCATAGGCCGCAAGCTTTTCCTGCAGCAGGGCAAAATTTGTAACCTTTGCCTGTTCCTCTGCAGAGAGTATTTCATAGCACGCCTGGGCTGCTGCCACTGCGCGGAAGCAATTTGCCGTACCATCCAGCGCAACCGTCCCGATACTGTCAATCAATTGCTGGCAAACCGCCGCCGAACCGTATTGCGGCGTTCCATTCACCAGGAACACTTGGTTTGTCCCGTCATTCAAAACCGGATGCTTCTCCTGGCCCAGCTTTTGCCCGTAGGCCCGGCCCAGCATTGCCGCAACATAGCCGCTTTCAAACTGTTCCTGGGTCATCACGGCGATATTCGCGTTTTCTTCCCCACAATTGTTCAGGCAGTAGAAGGTATCATCCAGTACAGCGGTATCGTCCGCACAGGCATAGGTCACTGCGCCGGTGATCGTCCCCATGTAATAGCAGTTTTTGATCGTGCCACCGTTGGCAGCAGTCACAATACCTGCAGCCTTCCTGTTACTCGTATCCGCCGTCAGGTTACCGACAACATAACAGCTTGTAATAGAACCCTTACTCTTACTGGAAAGCGAACTCGTAATGCCGCCGACACTGCCGGCCGTCGCAGACACATTTGCCTCAACAGCGCAGCGTTCCAATTGCTTCACGTTTGTGCCAGCAACACCGCCAACATTGCCGCGGCCGCTCACAGCGCCCTGCACAGAGCAATCCAGGATCGTCGCGCTCCCACCCGAACCGACAACACCACCAATGCCGCTCTGGCCTGCTATCGTCGCTTTCACGCGGCAATTACGGATCACTGTAGTCAAACCGCCCCCTTGGACACCACCGACGATACCGCCTGTGCTGTACTCGCCGCAGACATAGCCCTCAAAGCTAAGGGACTCCGCGGTCGTATTGTCCATCCGGCCGATCAGGCCACCAGTATAAGAATCGCTGGGATTGTTATAGTAAGAATCAACGACCTGAATGTTCTTGATCGTTGCACCGTTTGTTGCGCCAAACAGCCCGGTATAGCCGTGGAGTGTTGTATTGCCCCAGGCATTCTCCATATAAAGGCCACGAATTGTATGTCCTTGTCCGTCAAAGATACCGCGGTATTCCGCCGTCTTTGTCTTGGCGAAATAGCCTGCTCCGTCCTTCCAGCTATAGCCGCCAATCGGCGTCCACGCACGCAGCCCCTGGGCGGACAGCAGCTCATTCTTTTCGTTCAGAACGGCCAGGTTGAACACAATATCATTTTCCAGGACCGCATTGATGTCCTCCTGCCGTTCCGCAGTCCCATTTACAAGGCCATTGACCGTCTTAGCAAACCAAAGCAGCTCGTCTGCATTGGTAATCACGTAGAATTCTTTGTCCTCAATGGTCCGCTTTTGCATTTTTTCACCGATCGCCGTATACTCCAGCTTTTCATAGGCTGCCTCGGCATCTGTCAGCACCTTGTACTGCTCCGATGTGATGAGGCTCTTCACCTCTTGAACCGCCGAATCATAAGCGCTCCGCGCTTTGTCGATCTTTGCCTTGCATGCCTCCGTATAGGTCACATCGCCAATATCGTTAATCAATGCGACAATTGCCGCTGCCGCTGCCGGGAAGTCAGAAACGGCCGCAGTGAACTGCACGTCCTGGAACCAGCTCCAGTAGCCCGTGGCCTCCGGGGAATCATCTCCGGTATAGCTGCCGCCCTCGCTCTGCAGCGACAGCGTCAGGTGCGTCGTCGGCGCGGCGCCGAATGCGCCCAGATGAATGCGAACACCGGATACGGTAAATTGCCCTGCCGCACTGGGCGTCACGTTAAGATATGCATTCTTCGCAATATCATACTGTGTGCCCTCTCCCTTTGCAGTGCCGACCTCAGCACCGCTCTCGTCCAGCAGCTTGCCCTCCAGGTAGACCGTTCCGCCATAACCGGGATTATAGATCGCACCCAGCTTCGGCTGCGGTGTCACAACATTGCTATAGGAGACCTTTGCCGTATCGCCAGCCTTAATCGCGCTTCCCGGATTCGTAACATTTTCGATCACGACACTGCTTGCGACAGCATGCAGCACAAAGCAGCGCACTGCATCACCCGCCTGGACCTTGACCACATTGCGCCCCGGATAAAGCTGCAGTGTATAGCTGCCATCCCCATTCGCCGCGCAGTCTTTCCAGCCAGAGGTCGTCGGCTGCGGATATCCGCTGACTGTCATCACGCTGACATGCAGCGTCTGCCCCTCTGGGGCAGTCGGGTTGATGGTATAGGTCGTATAGGCATTTTCTGTCTTGCCCTCTGCTCCATCTACAGTAACGCTCTTTGCGATATAGAATGTATGGAGATCCGAGAGCCCTTCCAGACCGGTTTTTACGCCCGCACTGCTGCCGCCGACCTGGAATGCGAAAACGCCCACGCAATCCTCCCGGATCGCGCCATACGTATGATCGTCCCAATCCATCGCATCGTAGGTCACTGCCACGACAGAAAGGCCATTTTTGACTGCACGCACAATGCCGTATTCATCCACAGTAACGGAATCCCCGTCCACAACATAATAGTGCTTGTCCGGTTCAAGATAGCCGTTGCTCAGCCCGTTATTGATCGCCTGCCAAGCACGGGAGGACCAAAGGTCAAACGCCTCTCCCTGCTGCAGCGAGACAAACTTTGCTGCATTGCCGTTTGTGATAATATTCGCCTCATAGGTATCCTCGTGCAGCTGATAATCTTCCTGCAGCGCATCCACCGCAATTGTCTGCCCCGCCGGCGTAAACGTATGCGCCGTTTTACGGAAGCCTGCCTTGGAGACAACGTAGTAGACCTCGCCGCTAGGGCTGAGGGGGACCGTCGCCGCATAATAGTCGTAGCCGTCCTCCGTCTTTGTCTTTTCCGTATAGAACTGGTTGTTCTGCCGGTAGAATTTGACCAGTTCTTCCACACGAAGGGTCGCCCCGGCAGGGATCTTGAAATTGACCGTTGTCTTTTTGCACATCAGATAGACACGGCCATCTGAGAGGTTATAGCTCGTCGTTTTAAAGCCCTCAAAGGCGGTCGTCCCCGGCAGGACCCACAGATTGCCATAAAACGGGCAATACATTTCGTCAACCGGCTCAAAGAAATACTGATACCGAACATTATAGCCGTAGGCCGGAACGAGCAGCTTCGCCACTTTCGCATCTACCGACGCCTCAGACTGATAGACGAGCGCAGCATCCAATGTAGAAACGACCCGCATTTTGAAGTTGCACTTGCCCGCTTCCTGCAGCGTATACTGAATCTCGCGAAGATAGACCGTTGTATCACCCGAGACCTTCAAAACACCTGTCCCATAGCCGTCGGCCTGATAGGTGTAGGTCCCGGCGTTTGCGGTAAAGGTGTAAGAATTGTAGTCTTCCGCCTTCCCCGTTTGGACCGTAACAGGATTTCCTGCGCTGTCTCGAATAGACAGCCCAGTGGCCGTCGTACAGACCGTCACGCGATAGGCTCCGGCTGCATCATCCAGCGCCACTTTTCCCGGCTCCGCCGCCAGCGCCATGCCGGGGAGTAAGCCCAGAAGAAGTGCCAGCGTTAAAAGCACTGCCAAAAGCCGTTTTCCAAACTTCTTCATTAAATTACCTCTCTTCTTGTAATATATTTACCGCCAATGCGGTATGAAACAAGGCAGCCATCTATCATGCTTTTCCCGCTTGAAAAGCATGGCGCACTGGTGCGCCGCGATTCCTCACACATGGTGCAAAAGGGCCGTGGCAGAATCCCATTCTGCCACGGCCGATGTTTCCGTGCCCAATTTGCGCTCCAAGGCGCGCACGCATCACCAAGTCTTCTGGCTCATGCAGCCGGGCGCGGCAGAATCTGCCAGACGCCCCGCGCGGCTTCCTGCCTTCTCATGGGTTTCCCCACAATGGCCGCCTTTCGGCGCAAAGCCGCGCAACTGCAAATACAGCTACGGGGTAAGCCCCGGATTCCCACCGGGTTCCTTCTATCCGCGCGCCACGCATCGCAGCGGCGGGCGGAGGATGATACGATGTATTCAAGTTGTCTTCGATCTGACTTTTTTATAGCATATTTCGCATCGATTGTCAACACCCATCCCAAATTCGTTGCCGTTCCCGGTCCTGCCACAAATTTTTTCATTTTTTGTGCGCCAGGCATTGACATTTGTAATTTTCCGGCTATAATATAGAGTAATTCAATACAAACGATTCCGTTTATGTTCTGCAGGAAAAAGCCCCGTGCTTGCCGAAGGAGTTAAACTTACAGGTGCCCGCCCCGGCGGGTGTGACTGCAGAATTCAGGAACCTCTGGAGAATCTCCACCGTGAGTGCCGAAGGTGCAAGGCGTTTTTCGCCGAATCTCTCAGGCAAAAGGACAGAGTGCGCATTTCTGATTTACATCAATTTGTGCTGCAGCGCTGTGCAGATTCGGCAGAGGTCCTGCCGGATCTGTTTTTTCTTTCCATTTCATATTTCCATCACAGAAAAGAGGAGCACCCCATGTATCAAGATCTGCAGCCCAACATCGAATTTGTCAATCAGTATGACCCGGAGATCGCCGCCCTGATGGGCAAGGAGCTCGCCCGCCAGCAGCGGAATATCGAGCTGATCGCTTCGGAAAATATCGCCTCCCCCGCCGTCATCGCCGCCATGGGCACGATCCTGACGAATAAATACGCCGAGGGCTACCCCGGCAAGCGCTACTACGGCGGCTGCGAGCATGTCGACGAGGTCGAGTGCATCGCCATCGAGCGCGCCAAGCAGCTGTTTGGCGCGGAATATGCCAATGTCCAGCCCCACTCCGGCGCCCAGGCGAATCTGGAGGCCTACCAGGCCCTCCTGCAGCCGGGCGACACCGTCGTCGGCATGAGCCTGGCCAACGGCGGGCATCTGACCCACGGCTCCCCGGTCAACGCGTCGGGCAAGCTCTACCACTTCATCCCCTACGGTGTCGACCCTGCCACCGGCCGCATCGACTATGACGAGGTCGAGCAGCTGGTCAAGGAAAATCGTCCGAAGCTGGTCGTCGCCGGTGCGTCGGCATACCCCAGAACGATCGATTTCAAGATCTTCGGCGAGATTGCCCACCGCTACGGCGCGCTGCTGATGGTCGATATGGCCCATATCTCCGGCCTGGTCGCCGGCGGCGCGCATATGAGCCCCGTCCCCTATGCCGACGTCGTCACGACGACGACGCATAAGACGCTCCGCGGCCCCCGCGGCGGCCTGATCCTGGCCAAGGAAGAATGGGCCAAGAAGCTCAATTCCGCCGTCTTCCCCGGCACCCAGGGCGGCCCCCTGATGCATGTCATCGCCGCCAAGGCCGTCTGCCTGAAGGAAGCAATGCAGCCGGAATTCCAGACCTACGCCCACAATGTCGTCAAAAACGCCCAGGCGCTGGCCGCTGGCCTGATGCAGCGGGGCTTTGACCTCGTCTCCGGTGGCACGGACAACCACCTGATGCTGGCCGACCTCCGCTCCATGCACCTGACCGGCCGCGAAATGCAGCGCCGTCTGGACGATGTCTATATCACCGTCAACAAAAACGCCATCCCCAATGACCCGGAGAAGCCCTTCGTCACCAGCGGCGTCCGCATCGGCACGCCCTGCGCCACGACCCGCGGCCTCGGTGTCGCTGAGATGGACCGGATCGCCGCCTGCATCTACGATGCCGCGACGAATTTCGAAGCCAAGGCAGACGAGATCCGCGCCGCCGTCGCCGAGATCTGCACCGCCCATCCCCTGTATCAATAAGCCAAATTTCCTCCTGATCGCGCCGCCCGGCCCAAGCCCGGCGGCGCGTTTTGCCCCCCAAGACTTGTATTTTCCTACAGGGACAGGTATAATAGAGAAAACCCGACCGTTCTGCTTCCTCTGCAAAATACCGCCCGCTGCCGCCAAGGCCGGTGCAGAAAGGATTGTACCTTCGCGTACAATACGGCCAAGAACCATGAATCACGACACCTATTTTTATCTGCTTAAGCTGATCGGCGAATACGCCAAAACGACGGACCGTCTCCCGCCAGAGGAGACGCTCGCCCAGCAGCTGGGCATCAGCCGCGTCAAGCTGCGCGATATTCTCTCAGTCCTGCAGAGCAACGGCTATATCAGCCGCAAGCGCGGCATCGGTACCCTGATCAATAAGCACATGCTCCAGGAACACGCACGGCTGGACACGGATATGGTCTATGACGAGATGATCGCCGATGCCGGGCATGTACACAGTGCAAATCTACACACGATCCGCCAGATCGACACCCTGCCCGGCGAGATCCGCACAAAGCTGGCGCTTTCCCCGGAAGAAACCGCCTGGCAGATCGAAAAGACGACCTTTGTCGACGGGAAACCCGCGATCTTCTCCGTTGACTATATCCCATCCAAATACTTTCATGAGGCAGACCTGGATATTGCCTTGATCACCCAGTGCAACTTTTTCTTTGTGCAGCAGCAATGTGACGACCTAATGGACAGTTTGATCCTGCACATCGCCGCCATTGCTGCCGATGAGGTGATTTGCCAGCGTTTAGCTTTGCCCCAGGGGAACCCGGTTTTGCAGGTTTGCTCTGTCTGCTACAGCCAAAAGCTGGCCCCCATTATGTATTCCTTGGAATACTATAATACAGACCTCATCCCCCTCTCCTGTCTGAAGCGCCTCTACCGTACAAAGCTACAGCAGCGAGAGCAGGCACCCACCTAAGAAATTCCCCCATACCGCTCTACTGCGCCCGGAGTTTTTGCTCCGGGCCATTTTTATTAGTAACACTTTTCTATCTACTAAATAAATACATTTGTATGATTTATATAAATTATACGCCGCAAATTTTGTAATGCTCCCAAATTTTAATGGGGCATCTTGACAAATTGGTGCATCTTTTTTATACTCTAGCCATAACTTAGTAATACTTATTTTTAGAACTCAATCACCACAAAGGCTCTAGAATTGGAGGTAGCACCATGAAAAAACGCGCTGCACTGTTCCTGTCCATCCTTCTGGTATTCTCATTGCTCTGCGGATGCAACCAAGCACCCGCATCCCCTGGCACAGCAGAGGCTGCAAACGCCCCCGCCATCTCCCTCAGCGAAATCAAAATCGGCTTTATTCTCGACAACACCGCCACCGACGGCGGCTGGAATGAGCAAATGGTCGAGAGCATGGACCGTACAATAGAAAAGCTCCGGCTCAAGCCCGAGCAAGTCATCACGATCGAAAGCATCGCCAGCGGCACCCCTGAGTTAGATTCCACCATCATTCAGCTGGTCAATGAGGGCTGCGATCTGATCATTGGCTCCTCTTCCGGCTATGTCACCGGCTTTGCCGAAGCAGCAAAGGCCAACCCGGACACCCGTTTTCTGGAGTTTGAGGGCGGCACAGCAGAAAACCTCGCCAGCTTCACCTGCCATGACGTTGACGCGATTTTCCTCCTGGGCTATTGCGCCGCACAAATGACGGAGCAGGATGCGCTTGGCTTCGTCGCCTCTCAGCCGCAAGCCTCTGTCATCCGCGCGGTGAATGCATGGTCTGCCGGCGCAAAAGCGGCAAATCCTGACGCCACAGTCCAGGTCCTCTGGACAAACAGCTGGTGGGATCCAGCGGCAGAAAAAGAATGTACCAACTCCCTGCTGCAGACCGGGCTTGACTGCATTGGCTATTACGGCTCCACGACCGCTTGCGCCCAGGCCTGCAAAGAAGGCGGCGCCTATACAACCGGCTTCAGTGACGATCTGCAGACTTATGTCCCGGAGGCGACACTGGTCTCCTTCTATTGGAATTGGGAGCCGATCTTTACCCAGGCCATTACAGATATTTGTGAGGACAACTGGTCCTCTGAAACAAAAGTTGCCGGAATGGCCGAAGGCACCGCATGCCTGACGGATTTTAACACGGCCATCGTCCCACAAGCTGTGATCGACCAGTGTATGGATATGCGGCAGAAAATTTTAGATGGCAGCTATCAAGTTATGGCGGGGCCCCTTTCGGATAATCAGGGCAATCCGCGCCTGGCGGACGGCGAGACCTTTACTCTGCAGGATTACACGGATATGTATTTTCTGCTGGATCATGTCATCGGCTCGCTGCCCTGATGCCTGAGGTCGCTGCTATGCAGAGCTCTGCGAAAAAGCGCTTTGACGTTCTGGGCACGACACCGCCCCGGGCGGACGCTTACGAGAAAGTCACCGGCCGCGCCCGCTATACCGCGGATATGCACCTGCCGGATATGCTCTACGGCGGCGGCAAAAGCGCCGGGATCGCCAGCGGCAGGATCATCTCCATCGACGCAAGCCGCGCCCGGGCCATCCCCGGCGTCCGCTGCGTGCTGACTCCGGCGGATGTGAAAAAGCATGTCTCCTGCAGTTCGCACCGCTATATCACTGACCGGCCCCGCTTCTGCGGCGATCTCGTCGCCCTGGTCGCGGCGGAGTCCCCGACTC
>CAKTTR010000066.1 GCA_934615645.1 uncultured Oscillospiraceae bacterium
GGTCCACCTCGGAGAGAAACATCTCCAGCGGGCGGACGTAAAGCTGCCGGTCGCCGTAGCGGGCGCGGTAGACCATCATTGCGTCACCGCTTTCCGAATGGGTCGCGACGCCGATGATATCATACCGGTAGAGCTCAGGCTGCTCGGCCAAAAGGGCGGGAGACTGGAGCGTTCTTTTAAAATGCTGGACGATATCGCCGGGCTGAAAACGATGCTGTGCCATGTTCCGTTCCTCCTTGTGTTTGGCGCTGCGCGTCAGTTTCTAATAATATTGTAGCAGAAAAATTTGCCTGTGAAAAGCGAAATCGACAAAAAATAGCTGGAAACTATAAAAAAAGCGTGGTATAATAGCCAAAACAAAGAAGATGCGCCGCACTGCCCTGCAATCGTTGCGGAAAAATGAGCAGGCATTGGGCAGCTGGGCGCAGCGCAAAAAAACAAGAAAGGGGAGCCAGTATGCATTTTTTTGATGTGGTTCAAAGTAGAAGAAGTATCCGGCAATATGTCGCCGATGAGGACATTCCGCAGACCAATGTGGAGCTGATGCTGGAGGCGGCAATGCTGGCCCCCAGCGCGTGCAATACGCGGCCGTGGTCGTTTTATGTGATCTCGAACCGGGCGGTACGTATGGAGCTGGCGGAGCTGCATCCCTATGCAGCGCATCTGAAGCAAGCGCCGCTGGGCATCGTGGTCTGCGCCCAGCCGGAGAAGCAGAAGGGCATCAGCGCTGGCTTCTGGCCGCAGGATTGCGGCGCGGCCATTGAGAATCTGCTGCTGGAGGCGGTCAATCTGGGATATGGTGCTTGCTGGTGCGGGATTTATCCCTCTCTGCAGGGCGAGAAGCTGGAAAAAATCCAGCAGCTGCTGGGAACGGACGAGATCCCCGTGGCGCTCGTCACCGTCGGCGTCCCGGATGAAGAACCCAACCGCCGCGGCTATTACGACCCGGCTGCGGTGCATTATATCCGTTGAGCGCAGATAAAGAGAAAACCGCGGATCCTCTGGCGAGATGGCCGGAGGATCCGCGGAATTTTTTTGCATAAGGCAGCCCGCCGGGCATAGAGTGTATCATCCGTGGGGAGAATCTCTGCAAAGGGGGCTTGTTCGATGCAAAAAAGCAAGGAACAGCGGGCGCTGGCGCGCCTGGGACAGGGCATGGTGGACGGCGCAGTGCATCCGGCGGCGCAGCTGGCCGGGTACTTACAGACGGGGGACCCGACCTATTTGCCGCCGGGGCCGCTGCGCCGGATGGCCCATCGCCTGGAGCCGGACCGGCTGCTGGAGGCGCTGGCAGCGGCGTATCTTGCCGAGCACTGCGTTATGCCAGCGGCGGCAGATCCGGCGTGATCGTGCCCGCAAACAGCGTCCAGGGATAGGCCGCGGGGGGCGGCTGGCAGAACGCCAACGCCTGGCCCGTTTTCGGGTGGCGCAGACCGAGGCGGTAGGACCAGAGGGCGACATCGCACAACGGGTCCTTGCAGCCGTAGCGGATATCCCCCAGCAGCGGCAACTGCCGGGAGGCAAACTGCACGCGGATCTGATGCGTCCGGCCTGTGTACAGGCGGACCTGGACAAGGCTGCAGGGCTGCCCATTGGCACTGGACTGGGCCAGGCAGCGGTAAGCCAGCTTGGCCGGGCGGACGCCCTTGCGCATCCTCTGCACGACGAAGGTCTTGTTGTGCTGCGCGTCGCGAAACAGCAGGTCCTCCAGGACGCCTTCCGGTTCTTCTGGGATGCCCCGGACGACGGCCAGGTATTCCTTGCGCATCTCATGCTGGGCGATCTGGGCCGTCAGCTTGCCGGTGACTTCTTGGCGGCGGGAAAAGACCATCAGGCCGCCGACATTCCGGTCCAGCCGGTGGACACCGGCGATAAAATCCGGCTTGCCGCCAGACCGGTACTGGGCCTGGAGCAGATCTGGCAGCCCGCGGCCCTGGGCCGCTTCGGCGAGGATCCCGGCAGGCTTAACACAGATGAGAAGCTGCCGGTCCTCATAGACGATGGGGATGGTCGATGGCGGCATGGGCATTCCTCCCGATAAGTTGGGCTGGAAACGACAGTCTCCTACCCGGAATTCGCATCAATAGGACTCAACTAGGTTATGGAGCCAGCTGCCGCGTTTGACGTAAAAATAACCTAGAATCGCCTTCAATAGCTCCGTAAATTGGACCACCAGATAAACCAGCACGGCGCCCAGCGCCGTCCCCCAGACGAGGGCGATGGCCACGGGGACGACAACGATCCAGGAAAAGAGGCTGTCAAATAGGAATGTGATCAGCATTTTGCCGCCGGAGCGCAAGGAGAAGTACTCCACGTTGGAAATGGCATAGACCGGCTGGAAGCAGCCGTAGATGATGATAAATTTTTGCGCCAGGCTGCGGATATGGTCCGTCGTGTTATACAGCAGCGGAAAAACGCCGGACAGGGCGATGGTCACGATGCCGACCAGGGTGCAGAGAACGGCGGAAAGAAATGCCAGCTTTGGCACAGCCGCCTTGGCCCGGGGCTTATCGTCCGCGCCCAGGATCTGGCCCAGGACAATGGCCGTGGCGCTGCCCAGGGAGAGATAGACGACAGAGGCCAGCTCAATGACCGCCGAGGCAATATTATAACCCGCGACGACATCCAGCCCCCGCTGGGCATAGCAGCGGGAGAGCACCGCGACGGCGCCGGACCAGAGCAACTCGTTGAACAGCAAGGGCATTCCCTTGCAGGTGATCGACTTTGCCAGCTTCGGCTGGATGTGGAAGCTGCGGTAGACGCCGACGATATAGGGGTTTTTCTCCGTGTTTCTATGCGTCCAGACCATAACGACGGCGCATTCCACCACACGGGAGACGACCGTCGCGATGGCGCCGCCGGTGATGCCCAGCCGCGGCATGCCCCATTTGCCGAAAATCAGCAGGTAATTCAAAAACAGGTTCACCGCCACAGCGATGAGACCGGCGACCATCGGCGGGACGGAGCGGCCTGTCTCCCGGAGCGTCGAGGCGTAGACCTCTTTGATCGTATAGGGCAGCAGGCCCCAGAGCATGATCTTGAGATAGCCCTGGGCGCTGGAAAGGGTCAGCGCCAGGTCGCCGGTGGAGCTGCTCTGGTGGAGCCAGGCCTGGATGAGCGGCGTGCCCCAAAGGCACAGCACCAGCAGGCTGGCGGCCAGCAGAATGCCGCCCAGCAGCAGCTTATAGCGGAAAGTCTGGCGGACGCCGTCCGGGTTGCCGCTGCCGTGAAACTGGCTGGTAAAAATACCAGCCCCGGCGCAGGCGCCAAAGAGGGTGACGTTAAAAACAAACAGCAGCTGGTTGATGATCGCGACGCCGGACATCTCTTCCGTGCCCAGCTGACCGATCATAATATTATCCAGCAGCGCGACAAAGTTTGTGATGGCATTTTGCACCATGATCGGCACAGCAATGCCGAGAACAAAAAGAAAGAACTTGCGGTCCCAAAGTTTCTTCAAAAAAATCGCTCCTTGTGCAGACTGTTTTTTAGTATAGCATAAAACAGGGAAAACGTCCACGAATTTCTTTATTTCGCGGAAAAATCCGTGCGTTTTGCACAGGAATATGATAAAATGATTCTGCGCGCCTGCCCAAGCGGCGCAAACGGAGAGACAAAGGAGCGAGAGCACTTGGAGATCACAAAGACCCTGGCGGCGGAGCTGCGCCAGCCGGAAGCTTACATACAAAACGTCATCGACCTGCTCGATGCGGGCAATACTATCCCCTTTATTGCCCGCTATCGGAAGGAGCAGCACGGCGGGATGGACGATACAACACTGCGGCAGCTTGCCGAGCGGCTGCAATACCTGCGCCATCTGGCGCAGCGCCGGGAGGAAGTCAAAAAAGCAGTGGCCGAGCAGGAAAAGCTGACGGCAGAGCTGGAGGCGGCGCTGGATGCTGCCGTGACACTGGCGGAGATCGAGGATCTCTACCGCCCCTACCGGCCCAAGCGCCGGACCCGGGCGACGGCTGCCCGGGAGAAGGGCCTGGCGCCGCTTGCTGCGCAGCTGCTGCAGCAAAATTTGCAGGACCCAGCGCCGGAGGTCCTGGCGGCCGCGTACTGTGATGCGGAAAAAGGCGTCGAGACGCCGGGCGATGCCCTGGCTGGGGCCAGCGATATCCTCGCCGAGCAGCTGACCGATGATGCGGCGCTGCGCAAACAGCTGCGGACCTATCTGCTCCACCACGGCACGTTGGAAGCCCGACAGGCCCAGGAGGGGGATTCGGTCTACCGGCTCTATTATGAATTTTCCCAGCCGCTACAGAAGCTGGCGGGCCATCAGGTCCTGGCGCTGAACCGGGGAGAGCGGGAGGGGTGGCTGAAGATGAACGTCCGCTGCGACGAGGCGGGGGCACTGATCTTGCTCCGGCGGCATGTGATCCGGCCTGGCAGCCGGGCCATGGCATTTTTGCAAGGCGTCTGCCAGGACGCCTATACCCGCCTGCTGCAGCCGAGCCTGGAGCGGGAGCTCCGCGCCAGCTTGACAGAGATGGCGAACACCGGCGCGATCCACAATTTTGCCTTGAATCTGCGGCCGCTGCTGCTGCAGCCGCCGGTGAAGGACCAGGTCACCATGGGTCTGGACCCGGGGTATCGCAACGGCTGCAAGGTCGCCGTCGTGGACGGGACCGGTAAGGTGCTGGATACGACAGTCGTCTATCCGACGCTCTCCCAGGCCAAGCGGGAGGCGGCTATCACGGCGCTGGGCGCGCTCATCCGCCGCCACGGGGTGCAGTGTATCGCCATTGGCAACGGCACGGCCTCCCGGGAGACAGAAGAGATGACGTCAGAGCTGATCGCCCGCTATCCCGGCCCTGCCTATATGGTCGTCAGCGAGGCGGGGGCTTCGGTCTACTCGGCGTCCAAGCTGGCGGCGGAGGAGTTTCCCCAGTTTGATGTGAACCTGCGCTCTGCCGTTTCCATCGCTCGGCGGCTGCAGGACCCGCTGGCCGAGCTGGTCAAGATCGACCCTCGGGCCATCGGCGTCGGGCAGTATCAGCATGATCTGCCGCAGAAGGAGCTGAGCCAGGCGCTGGAAGGCGTTGTGGAGGACTGCGTCAATGCCGTGGGCGTGGACCTCAATACCGCCTCTGCACCGCTGCTGCAGCAGGTGGCCGGTCTGACGGCGGCGACGGCAAAGAACATCGTGGCCTACCGGGAGGAAAACGGCGCGTTTACCAGCCGGGCGCAGCTAAAAAAGGTCCCGAAGTTGGGGCCAAAGGCCTTTATCCAGTGCGCCGGCTTCCTGCGCATTCCTAGCGGGCGGCAGATCCTGGACGCCACCGGTGTGCACCCCGAGTCCTATGCGGCGGCGCAGGCCCTCCTGGCGCGTTGCGGCTACAGTCTGCAGGATGTGGCGGACCGCAAGCTTGCCGGGCTGCCTGACGCCGTCCGGCAGCTGGGGGAGGAAGATCTGGCGGCGCAATGCGGCATCGGCGTGCCGACGCTGCGGGATATCGTCCAGGAGCTCTGCAAGCCGGGGCGCGACCCGCGGCAGGCGCTGCCCGCGCCGCAGCTGCGCAAGGATGTGCTGGCGATCAAGGACCTGCAGCCCGGCATGGTCCTGACGGGAACGGTCCGCAATGTCATCGACTTCGGGGCCTTCGTCGATATCGGCGTGCATCAGGATGGGCTGGTGCATATCTCGCAGGTATCGGACCGGTTTATCCGCCACCCCAGTGAGCTGCTCCACCCCGGCGATGTCGTCCGGGTCATGGTTTTGGAGGTCGACGTTCCCCGTAAGCGCATCAGCCTGACCATGAAGGGCTTGCCAAAGGAAAGCATATAATGCAAAAATTCCCTGCCGCAGCGCTTGCGGCAGGGAATTTTTGTATGACGTTATTTCGTCAGCTGCGCGTCGACATAGTCAAAGCCGAGGCGCTGCACGGTATTGGCAAAGCGTTCGCCGGGCTTGCCTTCTGTGCGGAAGAGCTCGATGGCGCGGGCGATGACGTCCATCACCTCGTCTTCCGAGGTGAAAATCTTCGACAGGGGCTGGCCGTCAGCGGTTTTCTTGCCCCAGTGGCCGCCGATATAGATCCGGTAGCCGTGGCGGTATTCCGTAAAGACGCCGAAGGGACACTTGCCGTCGCAGCGGCCGCAGTGATTGCAGAGATCTTCATCGACAAAGATCTTGCCGTCCACGACCTGGGGGACATGGATGGGACATGCCTCCATGATCTTGCACTTTTTGCAGCCGTGGCATTTGGAAAGATCCGGGACAGGGACCTTCTGCCCGACGATGCCCAAGTCGTTCAGATTTGGTTTGATGCAGTTATTGGGGCAACCGCCGACGCCGATCTTGAATTTGTGGGGCAGGGGGGTGTCGTGATAGCCCAGGTAGAAGCGCTCGTGGATCTTCTGGCTCAGATCGTAGGTGTCGATCAGGCCATACTGGCAGGTCGTGCCCTTGCAGGAGACGACAGGGCGGACCAGCGGGCCGGTGCCGCCGGTCGTGATGCCGTGGGCGGCCAAGAAGTCGATGAGCGGCTGGATGTTTTCATATTTGACGCCCTGGATCTCAAAGGTCAGCCGGGTCGTCAGCGCGACGGTGCCGGAGCCGAATTTGTCCGCTGCGTCGGCGATGATTCGGTGCTGCTCCGTGCTGATCCGGCCGTTGCCGGTGATGGTGCGGACATTGAAGACGTCCGGATAGCGCTTATCCCGCAGGCAGCCCAGGAGCTTGACGCGCTTGATCTCCTCCGGGGAGATCTGCGTTGCGGTGCTGGTTTCTTTCTTCATAGGATCGGCCTCCTTGTGGCGGTAGAGGGGCGGCGGGCTGCAGCTACAGGCCCGCCTTTTCTTTAAAACTCTTATGGGGCACTTTGCGTCCATTCGTTGCAACTATTATAGCACGCGGCCCGGGGGAAATCAACTTTGGTTGTTTTACTGCAGATATTGGCGCTCCAACCGGCGGACCATCTGGGTGTAGAGCTGCTTGCAGCGGCCCGGGTCGCCAGCCTGTAGGGCGGCATAGCAGGGGGAGAGATAGTCCCGCCGCAGCGCGGCGTAGCGGGCCGGGGCGTCGTCCGCATATTGCAGATGCAGGACGATGGCCGGGGCGATCTCGTAATATTCCTCGATCAGCGCGGGTCCGTCGGGCTGCTGGGAGAGCCAGCCGTCGCGGAAGCGGCGGAAGGCGGTCAGCTCGGCGCAGTCGTCGGGCTTGCCTTCGGCCTCGCAGACTGCCGTCGTGATAAAGCACAGCCAGCGCTTGCGGAAGCCGCTGACAAGGTCGTCATAGCTGGCCAGGGTAAAGGGCGACTTGGGGTAGCGCGCCATCCAAAGGGTGTGCAGGCGCTTGGCAAAGGGACAGGAGATTGTCCAATTCCCCCGGCTGAGCATCGGGACTAGGAACAGGGCAATGGTGAATTTTGCGTTGTCGACGATGCGGGCCTGCCGTGCGCGGCTGTTCCAGCCCTTTTGGGCGGCGAACCAATCGTTCAGCTGCTGTATCAGATCCTCTGCGCCCAGCTCGGCCCATTCGGCCCGGCGGTCCGGTTCAATGCGGGCGCACTGGTCTAAGTGGTCAAAGGCGGGGCGGCAGGCGTCCAGATATGCGTCAGAGTATTTGGAAAACTCGGAGCGGGTGACTTTCTTAAAGCTGTCCGGGAAATTGGTCACGCAGGCCAAGACCAGGTCGGAAAAGGCGGCAAACTCCTCCGCTGTGTCACCTTCGACGGCGGGCATGGGGGCGGGGGCATCTGCCAGCAGCTGCGCTTGGGTCAGCTTTGTCGCGCAGTACATGCAGGCGAAGCGGGGAAGCTCCCCGGGGATCTGCAGCTTCTTTCCGCATTTGGGGCAATAACCAATGATCTGTTCTGCATCTGCCATGTGCAATGACCTCATTTCCCGGCTGGGCAGCCGTATTCTTGCCACGTGGGCGACTCTCTTATATTTTTTCACAAATTCTCCAGCCTGTCAATGCTGATTTTTGCAATGCACCACAAAAATTTAAAAAGAAAAGCTTCCCGGAAGTCAACACTTCCGGGAAGCTTTGTAACACAGGGGATAACTTAGGCTTCCAGCTCCTCCGCGGGGATAAGCGCCATGACCTGGGCGCAGCGGGGGCAAAGACCCTCGGCATTGGGCTCCAGGGTGTGCATCCAGCAGCGGGGGCACTTTGTGCCGGCGGCTTCGCAGACCTCGATGGTCAGGCCCGGGAAGGCAGCGCTGTCTTTGACGACGTTTCTGCGATCCGGCGTGCCATCGCAGAAGCTGACGCGGGAGACGATGAACAGCTCTGCCAGGTCCAGGTCCCGGATTGCATCCAGCGCAGTTTTAGCATCGCCCTGGCAATAGAGGTTGACCTGGGCTTCCAGCGCCTTGCCGATGCGCTTGTCTGCCCGGGCAGCTTCGAGGACGGTATTGACCTCGGAGCGGACGGCGATGAGGGTATCCCACTTGGCCATCGCGTCTGCGGGCAGGGCGTACTGGGTGTAGGGCTTGCTCATCTCGTTGAGCAGAATATTGCGGGCGTCCTCGCCGTCGCGGTGGGGCATGGCCAGCCAGATCTCGTTGCAGGTGAAGGCGAGGATCGGCGCAAACATCTTGGCCATGGCGTCGAGGATCAGGTACAGGGCGGTCTGGGCACTGCGGCGGGCCAGGCTGTTGCGGCCATCGCAGTACAGGCGGTCCTTGATGATATCCAGATAGAACGAGGAGAGAACGACGACACAGAAATCATTGATGGCGTGGGAGACGGTGTGGAATTCGTAGTCGCAGTAGGCCGCTTCCACCTTTTCCATCAGGGCGTTGCACTTGGTCATGGCCCAGCGGTCCAGCTCCAGCATATCCGCCGGGGCGACGAGATGGGCGGGGTCAAAGTCCACCAGGTTATCCAGGCAGTATTTGCTGGTGTTGCGGAATTTCAGGTAGCTCTGGCTCAGCTGCTTGAAGATGTCCTTCGAGCAGCGGACATCGGCGTGGTAGTCCGAAGAGCCGGCCCACAGGCGCAGCATATCCGCGCCGAATTCCTTGATGATCTCGTTGGGGTCCATGCCGTTGCCCAGGCTCTTGTGCATGGCGCGGCCTTCGCCGTCGACCGTCCAGCCGTGGGTCAGGCATTCCTTGAAGGGCGCGCCCTTGCCGAAGGCGCCGACGGCGGTCAGCAGGCTGCTCTGGAACCAGCCGCGGTACTGGTCCGCGCCTTCGATATACATGTCTGCAGGCCAGAAGCCCTGGTCCAGCTGCATGGAGGCCACGTGGGAGGAGCCGGAGTCAAACCAGCCGTCCAGCGTGTCCGTCTCTTTTTCGAATTTTGTGCCGCCACAGTGGGGGCAGGTGAAGCCCTCAGGCAGGATCTCCGCTTCGTCCAGCTCAAACCAGGCGTTGCTGCCCTTGGCGGCAAACAGCTTGGAGATGGCGTCGATGCTTTCATCGTTGCAGATGGGCTTGCCGCAGTCCTTGCAGTAGACGACGGGGATGGGCAGGCCCCAGCGGCGCTGACGGGAGATGCACCAGTCGGCGCGCTCCCGGATCATGGCGATCATGCGCTCCTTGCCCCAGGCCGGGAGCCAGCGGATGTTGTCGCAGGCCTTGACGGCGTCGTCCTTAAAGGATTCGACGGAGCAGAACCACTGGGGGGTGGCGCGGAAGATGATGGGGTGCTTGCAGCGCCAGCAGTGGGGGTAGCTATGGACGATCTCTTCCGAGGCGAAGAGG
>CAKTTR010000067.1 GCA_934615645.1 uncultured Oscillospiraceae bacterium
GTATGCCCATCGCGGAGGAGGCCTACCAGGTGCTCTATGAGGACAAACCGGCGAGCGAGGCCCTGTTTGACCTGATGCACCGGCAGAAAAACAACGAAGTCGAAGACGCAGGCTGGGAGTAGCCTACGCCGCGGGCGTGATAAGATTTTAGATTTATAAACCTATGGGCTCTGCAAAGCCCAGAAAGCAAGAAAGCAGCCGGTGCCGCCTAATGCGCGGTACCGGCTGCTAGATTGTCAAAAAAGCCTCGCAGAGTTTGCGCCGCGTACGGCGCAAATGGGGTCTAATCATTTTCTCCGGCGGCGTGTACGTCGGAGAAAATACTTTACGCCCTGCAAGTGTGGAATTTCTGCGCTGAAGGCGCAGAAATTATGCGCGCAGCAGGGTGCAAGCCCTTTCAAACGTGAGCCCAGCGAAGCGGGTCGCGTTTGAGAGCGTGTCAAAAACACTTTTTTGACACGCTCAACAGCCGGTGCCACCTGATGTATGGTACCGGCTGCTTTCTTGCACGCCTGTGGGCGTGGTTCTGGATGTGCTGTGCTTGCGGCGACTTTCCTGGAAGCGGAGACTATCGTTCGTCCTTGACTGCAATGATCTCGCCGATAAAAACAATATGCGGCTGCCATCCGCCCTTGAAATTTGGATATACCTCTGACCTGGCGGCATATTCTTCTTGTATTTCCGGCGCGAGGTCTTCCTTGGAAAATGGATGCTGGTATAGCTTCTTGCAGAGAAAGGTCAGATTGGCTTCCTGGAATGTCACGCTTTGCCCGAACGCGACGGGCGTCAGGCCAGCGGCGGCGACCTTATCGCCGTTCCGGCCAGAGTGGGACCCGAGGTACCCCAACGCTTGCTTGCAGCGTTCGGGATAAAAGCTGACGGTAAACGTATCGCTGCTTTTTAGAAATTCGCTGGTGTAGCGGGCCGGATGCACATAGACTGTGACGGTCGGCCGACTTTTGCCTGCGTGCCCCCAGAGGTTCCCCAGGCTGCCCCAGCCGATCGTGCAGGTGTTATAATGCTCCATCGAACCGGCAGTCACAAGCGCCCACTGCTGCGCGAATAACTTGAAAACTTTATCGTCTTTTTCTTTGAAATTTTCCATATGGATCACCGTTTAGCCTTCCTGCTTTGTAATGACGGGTTTTCCGTCTTGATCCAGCAAGGGGGTCATACCGCCGGAATATCCGCACATGTGGTATAAATAATTGACGCCTGTTTCCGTGTCTACCCAGATTTCAGTCTGCTCTGTCATGCCACCTTGGGAATAGACTTTTTTAAATCTTTTTTCCTTCGCCATTTGGTTTTCCTCCGTGAGAATCCGCGCTGTTTTCGTTACATTTATTATACCATGAAAATCGCGGCATTGTATAGCGCTTTTGCGGGGTACAAGGCTGTGTTTTTTCCTTTTTTCGCGCAAAGCAAGCCGGGGCGCCGGGTCTGCGCCGCTTTGATTCGGCACGCTTTTGCCGCCGTTTTTGTGCAGCGGGGGAGAATTGTGTTGGAATTTTCACAAGCCACCGGGGAAAAACAGGCTGCACCTGTGTGAATGTGTGCAAATCGTACGAAACTGACAGGATAATATTGAAATTCATTACTGTTTGTGGTAAACTTACCTATAAGTTTGTTGATTTTATGTTTTTTGCGAACAAAGATCGCTCTGCTGTAAGCGGGCGGTGAGATAGGAGAGAGAAAATGGCAAAATACAAACGCAGAGACGGCACCCTCGTGCCGGAGACGGACCCGATGCATCTGATCACGCCCCATATGGTCCCCAATCGATGCGATAACGAGGCGGTGCTGACAGAGCTTTTTGATATGACGGCAGTCGAGGCGTATCTTGCGAAGAAAAATGCCGACGGGCCGGAGTTTAAATATACCTTTTTCCATGTCATCTGCGCCGCCATCGCCAAGGTGCTGGTGCTGCGCCCGCGGATGAATCGGTTCTACGCGGGCCGCCGGCTCTATGACCGGAACGATATCCTCTTTGCCTTTGTGGTGAAGAAAAAGTTTGAGGACAATGGCGCAGAAGCGCTGGCTATCATCAAGGTTGATAAGGACGGCGAGGTCTCCCCGGTGGAGCAGATCCACGGCAAGGTCAAGGACATTGTCTACAGCGTCCGGAAGGAGAACAAGACCGAAGGGACAACGGAGAAAATGGGCATCCTGACAAAGCTGCCCCGGGGCTTGCTTCGCTTCGTGATGAGCTTCTTGAATTGGCTGGATTACCACGGCAAATACCCTGCAGCCCTGATGAAGGACGACCCGTATTTTGCCAGCGTCTTTGTCTCGAACCTGGGCAGCATTAAAATGCACGCCAATTATCATCATCTGGTCAACTGGGGCACCAACTCTATATTTGTCGTTATCGGCGAGAAAAAGCTGACACCCTTCTTCGAACCAGATGGCTCCGTCCAGATGCGCGATGCGCTGGAGCTGGGCCTGACCATTGATGAGCGCATTGCGGACGGTGTCTATTTTGCCAAGAGTATCCACCTGCTGCGGCGACTTCTGTCCCAGCCGGAGCTGCTGGATGAACCCATCCAGACCCCGGTGGATTACGAATCAGAACTTGTATGATACAGCGCGGTGTGTACACATCGCTTGATTAAGGAGGAGAATATGATGGAAGTGAAAGCCCCGTGGCTTGCCAATTACGGTGATATTCCCGCGCATCTTGCGTATTTTGAAGGCACCATGTTTGAATTGGTGGAGGCGGTCGCCCAGAAGTACCCGAAGTATATTGCCTTTGATTTCATGGGCCGGTCCACGACATATGCCGAATTTGTCTCGCAGGTGCATGCGTGCGCCAAGGCGCTGAAATATATTGGAATCCGGCCCGGCGACAAGGTCACCATCTGTATGCCCAACTGCCCGCAGACGGTTGTGATGTTCTACGCGGTCAACCTGGTGGGGGCCATTTCCAATATGGTCCACCCGCTCTCCGGCGAAAATGAGATCGCGTTCTATCTGCGGGAGTCCCAGTCCGTGGTGGCCATCACGCTGGACCAATTCTATGGCAAGTTTGCTGCCATCCGCGACAAGGTCGAGCTCAGCCATCTGATCATCGCCAAGATTGGCGATGCTCTCAGCCCCGCCATGAAGGTGGGCTTTGCCCTGACCCAGGGGCGGAAGATTCCGAAGATCCCGGCAGACGCGCCGGTACTCTACTGGGGCGACTTCCTGCGTCAGGGGAAAAAATTCCGCAGCACTTACCGGGCCAAACAGCAGAAGACGGATCCGGCAGTCATTCTCTACTCCGGCGGGACGACGGGCACGACGAAGGGCATTTTGCTCAGCAACCTGAATTTCAACGCCCTGGCGGCCCAGATCATCGCGACAAACCCGATGTTCCGGCCGGGGGATAAAATGCTGGCGGTCATGCCGATGTTCCACGGCTTCGGCCTGGGCGTGACGATCCACTCTATGCTCGGCAACGGTGGCCGCTGCCTGCTTGTGCCGCGCTTTACCCCGGAGAGCTACGCCAAGCTTATGGTGAAGGAGCGCTGCAACTTTGTCGCCGGTGTGCCGACGCTGTTCGAAGCGCTGCTGCGGCTGGATTGCATGAACGGGGCCGACCTGAGCTGCCTCAAGGGCGTGTTCTCCGGCGGCGATTCCCTCTCTATTGAGCTCAAGAAACGGTTCGACAAATTTCTCTTTGACCATCATGCTACGATACAAGTACGCGAGGGTTACGGCACGACGGAGTGCGTCACTGCCAGCTGCCTGACGCCGCTGCATATGGCCCGGGAGGGCAGCATCGGCTTCCCGTTCCCGGATACATATTATAAGATCGTAAAGCCCGGCACCCAGGAGGAGGTCCCCTATGGGGAGGAGGGCGAGATCTGCCTGGCTGGTCCGACGGTCATGCTGGGTTATGTCAACAACCCGGAGGAGACGGCCCAGACGCTGCAGCAGCATGACGACGGCCTGACCTGGGTCCACACCGGCGACCTGGGCATGATGGATGCCGACGGCTTTGTCTACTTCCGCCAGCGCATCAAGCGGATGATCATCACCAGCGGCTACAATGTCTACCCCTCTCAGCTGGAAAATATTCTCGATGCCAATGAGATGGTCCATATGAGCTGCGTCATCGGCGTGCCGGATCCGCTGAAAATGCAGCGGGTCAAGGCGTTTGTCGTCCTGAAGCCCGGTATTGTTGCCAGCGAAGAGCGGCGGGCGGCGCTGATGGATTACTGCCGGAAGAATATGGCAAAATACGCCCTGCCGAAGGAGATCGAATTCCGGACGGAGCTGCCCAAGACCCTGGTCGGCAAGGTCGCCTACCGGGAGCTGGAGGAGGAAGAGGCCAGAAAGCGGGAACAGGAGGCAAAGTGATGGATCTGTTTGCCAAATGTTACGAGACCTTTATCCAGGATGAGATCCGCGATATGGGGCTCTACCCGTATTTCCATGCCCTGGAATCTCGTCAGGACGTCACCGTGACCATGGAAGGCGCACGACGCATCATGCTGGGCTCCAATAACTATCTGGGTCTGACGGTGGAGCCCGCCGTCATCGAGGCGGGGATCGCGGCGCTGCGCCAGTACGGTACCGGCTGCTCCGGCTCCCGGTTTTTAAACGGGACGCTGCAGCTGCATCTGGAGCTGGAGGCGGAGCTGGCCGATTTCCTGCATCAGGACGCGGCAATGACCTTCTCGACGGGCTTTCAGTCCAACCTGGGCGCCATCAGCGCCATTGCCGGGCACGGCGACTATATCCTCTGCGACAAAGAGAATCACGCCAGCATTTACGACGGCTGCAAGCTGTCCTTCGCCCGGATGTATACGTTTAAGCATAACGATATGCAGGACCTGGAGCGTCTGCTGGCGGCCTACAGCCCCAAGGGTGGCATCCTGATCGTGACAGACGGCGTCTTCTCCATGACCGGCGAGATCGCCAACCTGCCGGAGATCGTCCGCCTGGCACGGCAGTACGGCGCCAGAGTCATGGTGGACGATGCCCACGGCTTAGGTGTCCTCGGTGAGGGCGGCCGGGGGACTCCCAGCCATTTTGGCCTGGAAAAAGAGGTTGACCTGTATATGGGCACGTTCTCCAAATCCCTGGCGAGCCTGGGCGGCTATGTTGCGGGGTCCGCGCGGATCATCGACTATATGCGCCACGCGTCCCGGCCGTTTATCTTCTCGGCGTCCATCCCGCCTGCCTGTGCGGCGTCCGCCCTGGCGGCGCTGCGGCATCTGAAGGCGCATCCGGAGCTGGTGCAGCGGCTGCGGGACCTTTCTGAGTATGCTAGAGCTGGAATGCATCGCCGCCAGATCCCGATGATCGAGGCGGAGACACCGATCATCCCCATCTATACCTACGAGCCGGTCAATACGCTCCGAAAAGCAAAAGAAATCTACGAGGCAGGGGTTTATGTCAACCCGGTCCTGCCGCCTGCCTGCAACCCCGGCGAATGCCTGCTGCGTACCAGCTATATGGCCAGCCTGACCGAAGCGCTCATTGACGAGGCGCTGGACCAGATCGCCGGCGTTTTGAAGGAGGCGTGAGGGCATGGGAAAGATCGTGATTGTGACCGGCGGCACCTCCGGCATCGGCCTGCACACGGCGGCCTACCTGCAAAGCCAGGGCTGTACCGTCTATACTGTCAGCCGCCGCCCGTGTGACGACGCCCGGTTCCATCATATCTGCGCGGATGTGACCCAGGAGGCCGATGTGGCCCGGGCGGTCAAAACCGTCCTGGACGAGGCTGGACGCATTGACATTCTGGTCAACAACGCCGGATTCGGCATCTCCGGCGCGGTGGAATTTACGGACCTTGCCACAGCCCGGCGGCAGTTGGATGTCAATTTCTGGGGCATGGCTGCCATGACCCACGCTGTGCTGCCAGTGATGCGGCAGCAGGGGAGTGGGCGGATCGTGAATCTCAGCTCCGTCGCCGCCCCGGCGGCGATCCCGTTCCAGACGTATTACTCCGTCTCGAAAGCGGCCATCAATGATTTCACGTTGGCGACGGCCAATGAGGTGCGCCCCTTTGGAATCACCGTCTGCGCCGTTATGCCCGGAGATATCTGCACTGGCTTTACCGATGCCCGGCAAAAAATTCCGGTGGGCGATGAAATTTATGGCGGCCGCATCAGCCGTTCCGTTGCCGGGATGGAGAAGGATGAGCGCACCGGCATGGCGCCGGAGGCGGCCGGGCAGTTTGTCGGCAAGGTCGCGTTGCGCACGTCCCATAAGCCACTGTATACCATCGGCTTTGTCTATCGCTGCTGCGTGCTGCTGCTTAAACTGCTCCCGGCGAGAATTTCCAATTGGCTTGTTGGAAAACTCTATGCAAAATAAGAAAAATGAGGTATAATGCTATGGAAGAAACCATCCGGCAGATTTTTGTCGACGAACTGGGCTGCGAGGTGGCGGCGCTGACGCCGGAATGCCGCCTGCGGGAGGATCTGGGCGTCTCTTCGCTGGAGATGCTGGGCGTTGTGTTGGCGCTGGAGGATCAATTCTCTATCACCATCGACGAGGCAGACCTGCCTGGCATCGCCACATTTCAGGATGTTGTCGCGTATATCCGCGCCCATACCTGACCGCGCAGCCTGGAGATAGGAGGGGCTTTTTTGCGTCAATTCATCAAAAAATATCCTTATGTTCTCTGGGTTTTGTACTTACCGATCTATTTGGTGCTGTTTTTTATTGTGGAGCAAGTCGTCACGACGGACTACTGGGTCTCCTATTGCAAGGTGGATGACTGGATCCCCTTTTGCCCGGCGTTTGTGGTCTTTTATGTCATGTGGTACCCGCTGGCGATCGGGACGGGGCTGTATCTTCTGTGGAAGGACCCGAAGGCATTTCAGCGGTATATGTATTTCGTCTCTATCGGGCTGACAGTCAGTCTGCTGATCTGCCTGGTGTTCCCCAATGGGCAGGACCTGCGCCCGACTGCGCTGGGTAACGATATTTTCTCCCGTATCATGCGCCTGATCTATGCGGCTGATACGAATACTAACGTGCTGCCCAGTATGCACGTTGTCGGGACCTGTGCGGCCATTGCGGCGTGGTATCATACCGAGGTGCAGCATAAATGGGTCCGCCCGGCGATCTTGGTCCTGGGCTTGCTGATCAATGCGTCCACCGTGCTGGTCAAACAGCACTCGTTTTTGGATATCATTGCCGGTGTGGTGCTCTCGGCGGTGGTCTATGTGATCTCCTATCGGCTGCTGCCGGTGCCGGAGTTGGAACGGATCCACCGGTGATACCTCTGGTATAGAACCACAAGCAGGCGGCGCGCTGCAGAGCTTTTTGCAGCGCGCCGCCTGCTTGCTGCTTGGTCTGCGTTTGCAATCATAAAAATTGTGCAATATAGATAAAAATGAGAGAGAATAATAGCAAAATTGCCAAAAACACGATATTTCTATTTTGGGGCTTGACAAATTAAAAGTACGTTGGTATACTTGTATTACAACCGACAAAGAAAAGCGTTATACGCCTTGTGCTCATGTGTTGTTTTGGTTGTACCACGGGGCACTGCAAATTGTGTCATTGCAGTGCCCCGCTCCTGATTCTTTGCCTGCCTTCGTGCGGGTAAATTTTTTTGCAAAAAATGGAAAAACCGCTTGACAAATCCGCAAAATGTGGTAGTATATAGATGTTATCAAAAGTGCATATTGTGTTTGCCACTTTCGTGGAATTGGGTGAGAATCCCAGCGAGTCGGTCACTGTGATACCGTCATCGAACGGTTAAGTCAGATACACGGGCAAACATAACGTTTCTGCCCTAACCAGAAAACGAAGTATATTATTTGCTTTTACCTGACGGGGCGTTCCTCCCGCCAGGCATTTTTGTTATTGTTTTGTGTGTTCCCAATAACAAACTCCTGTTCATTCTTGTGTGTTTTACCTTCCTACCTATTATCTCTGATATCCTGAGATAGAAACGGATGCCACATTGATAACAACCAAAGGCAGTGCAGAAGTACCCCCTGACTTCTGCACTGTCCTTTTTTATCCCGCTGCCGGGACTTGACATTTCCTGCTTGGGGCCGTACAATAAGAAAAAAGTGTGTATCTGTCCAAGCGGCAGCACGGGAAGCGTTGGTATGTTAAAAATAGGGACGTTGCAGCCGGACGCAAAGACGCAGTGCTGACCATAGAAATGGTCAAGTGCTGCTTTTTTGTTCCAGCGTATATTTTAGAAGGCAGAAGGAGCGTATAATGCTGCAAATTTCACATCTGACAAAAACCTACGGCAAGAAAAACGCAGTTGATGATCTGAGCCTGGAGATCCGGCCGGGCGAGATCTATGGCTTTATCGGCCACAACGGCGCGGGCAAAACGACGACGATGAAGGCCGTCGCCGGGATCCTGCAGTTTGATGCAGGGGAGATCCGCATCGATGGCCAGTCTGTCCGGGAGGACCCGCTGGCCTGTAAGCGGGAATTGGCTTACATCCCGGATAACCCCGATCTGTACGAATTTATGACGGGCATTAAGTACTTAAATTTTATCGCGGATATTTTCGGTGTCAGCCCAGCGGCGCGGCAGACGCGTATTGCAGACTATGCTGCGCGTTTTGAACTGACGCAGGATCTGGCCCAGCCCATTGCGGCTTATTCCCACGGGATGAAGCAGAAGCTGGCCATTATCGCCGCGTGGCTCCATGCACCGAAGCTGATTTTGATGGATGAGCCGTTTGTCGGCCTGGACCCCAAGGCGGCGCATCTGCTCAAGGGGATGATGCGTGAGGCGTGTGCGCAGGGCAGCGCGATTTTCTTCTCGACCCATGTCCTGGAGGTGGCAGAAAAGCTCTGCGATAAGGTCGCAATCATCAAAGAAGGCAAGCTCATCCGGTCCGGCACGATGGAAGAAGTCAAGGGCGACGATTCGCTGGAGCAGGTATTCCTGGAACTGGAGGCGGAAGAATGCTGAAATTACTGCTGAAAAAGCAGCTGACGGAGATCTTCCGCAGCTACTTTTATGACGCCAAGAAAAACCGGGCCCGCTCCAAGGCCGGGACGGCTGCGTATATCGCGCTGTTTGTGCTGCTGATGGTCGGCGTCTTGGGCGGGCTGTTTACGATGCTGTCGTTATCTCTCTGCAATACGATGCACGCGGCGGCGCTGGACTGGCTGTATTTTGCGATTCTGGGGCTGGTGGCGATCTTCTTGGGCGCGTTTGGCAGCGTGTTCAATACCTATGCCGGGCTGTATCTGGCCAAGGATAACGATCTGCTGCTCTCCATGCCCATCCCGGTGCCGGTACTGATGGCGTCGCGGCTGCTGGGCGTTTATCTGATGGGTCTAATGTATTCCGCCGTGGTGCTGCTCCCGGCAGTGATCGTCTACTGGATCGTCGCTGCACCCAGTGCTGCGGCGGTGGTGGGCTCGATTTTGCTGGTGCTGCTGGTTTCCATCTTCGTTTTGACCCTTTCGTGCGCCCTGGGCTGGGTCGTGGCGAA
>CAKTTR010000068.1 GCA_934615645.1 uncultured Oscillospiraceae bacterium
TCGTTTGATGGGAGCATTCCCGATACCCTGGCGCAGATTTTGGAGACGGATGGCTTCGTCATCCAGCCGACGTATAACAGCGATAGCCTTGGCGACCGGGATTATACCTCCGGCTCCGGCTGGCTGTGCTATATGAACGGCGTGGGCATCACCCAGTCCATGGGTGCGGAGGTCGTCTCTGCGGGCAGCACGATCCAGATGCGTTTTACCCTGGCCTATGGCAAGGACGTCGGCGGCTCCAGCCGGCAGGGCGGCCAATTCGACCACTACTGCTACAGCTGGGTTGGCGGCTACGTATCGGAGCGGGATCACCTGAAGCAGACCGAGACCCGCGTCGAGCCGACGGAGACGGCGGACGGCTGGGTCGGCTACTACTGCGCCCGCTGCGGCAAGCAGATCGTGGAGCAGGTGCTTCCGGCCACCGGGCCAGTCAACCCGGACCCGTCCCCAACCCCAGATCCGAATCCGACCCCGGATCCGGAACCCAATCCGCCGGAAAATCCGGACCCGGCCCCCGAGACAGAATCGGAGAGCGGGCTGACCGGTCTGTTGCGCGCGGCGCTGACGCGGCAGGCAGACCTGAACCTACAAAAAGAAATGAGGTTGCAGCTTCTTGAAAAAACTGAGAATTTTGGCCAGCGTATTGGCGGCCGTCCTTTGTATTTCCTGCGTGCCGCTGCGCGCCTGGGCCGCCTCTGATTCCCTGCAGACGGCGCTGGACGCGGCGGGGCAGGCGGAACGCCTGCTCGGCGGCGGCACGGCCGACGGCCTTTTGAACGACCAGAACGCCTGCCCGGCAGGCTCCAACTTCTGCGATTGGGCCGCCTTTGCCATGGCGATCACCGGCCAGCAGGAGGATTATGACGCCTACCTGACGGTGCTGGAGCATTATGTCACGCAGATGTATATGGATGCGGATGCGCTGACGGAGATCAACGGCCGCCACCGCATCGCGCTGGCTGTCCTTGCAATGGGCGGTGATCCGACGGCCTTCGGCACGGCGGCAGACGGCAGTAAGATCAATCTGGTCGCCGATTCCACCTACGCCTATCCCGGCGACCTGGAGGAGGATACGACAAACCGGATGATGTATGCCCTGGTTCTGCTGGACGCCAAGGGGTATCCTGTCCCGGATGACGCAAAGTACACCCGGGAGGACCTTTTGCAGATGATGCTCGACCGGCAGAACCCCGAATCCGGCGGCTTCGGCCTGACGGCAGGCGGCGAGGATCTGGATATCACGTCGATGACGCTGCAGGCCCTGGCGCCCTACCGCGACGACGAGAAGGTGCAGAAGGCCATTGACGCGGGGCTGGACTTTATTCAGAAACAGATGGATGAAAACGGCTATTATGTCGCCTTTGGGACGGATTCCTCTGAGAGCCTCTCCCAGGTGATCCTGGCGCTGTGCGCGCTGGGGATCGACCCGGATACCGACGAGCGCTTCTGCGCGGGCGATATCACGCCGACCCAGGCGCTGCTGAGCTATCAGCTGGGCGACGGCGGCTTCCGCCATGTCGCTTCCGATACCGAGGGGAATTTCATCGCGACACAGCAGGCGATGATGGCCCTGGAGGGGGTGCGGCGGCTGCGGGCCGGTGAGCCGGGCATTTACGACTTCACCGCGGCGGGCAGCGCCGGGGTCCCGGTCTATGTCTATATCGCGGGCGGCGCCGTGCTGGTGCTGGCCCTGGTGATCGTATTGGTATGCGTGAAAAAGAGAGGAAAGAAAGATGTTTGAAATCACTCAAGAGATTCAGAAGCAGATCCGCCGGGTCGTGATCGGCAAGGATGAGGTTGTCCGCAAGGTCCTGATGGCGATCCTCTCCCGCGGGCATGTCCTGCTGGAGGACGTCCCGGGCGTCGGCAAGACGACAATGGCGCTGGCCTTTGCCAAGGTGCTGGGGCTGGATACAAAGCGTGTGCAGTTCACATCGGATACACTGCCTTCGGATATCATCGGCTTCTCCGTCTACGATCGCGAGACGGCGAGCCTGCAGTATAAGGCCGGCGCAGTTATGACGAACCTGCTGCTGGCAGATGAGATCAACCGGACCTCCAGCAAGACCCAGTCGGCGCTGCTGGAGGCGATGGAAGAGCGGCAGGTGACGGTCGACGGCCTGACCCGGCCGCTGCCGGTGCCGTTTATCGTTCTGGCGACGCAGAACCCGGTGGGCTCCGCTGGCACCCAGTCGCTGCCCAATTCCCAGCTGGACCGCTTCCTGATCCGGCTGCACATGGGCTATCCAGATCTCAAGAGCCAGATCGCCATCATGCAGGACCGCCACCACGCCAACCCGCTGGACAGCGTCGAGCCGGTGACGGATATTGAAAAGCTCAAGTCCCTGATCCAGGCGGCGGAGCAGGTCCATATGGCCGACGAAGTCTATACCTATACGGCGGAGCTGGTCGAGGCCACGCGGCACCAGGAGCTGGTGCGGCTGGGCGTCAGCCCCCGCGGCGCGCTGGCCATGTGCCGGGCAGCAAAGGCGACGGCTTTCCTGGAGGGCCGGGACTATGTCACGCCGGACGATGTGGCGGCAGTCTTCCCCGATGTCTGCGCGCACCGTCTGATGCTCGATGCCAAGGCGCGTCTGCATGAGATCTCCGCGGAGCAGATCCTGGGCGAGATCCTGGACCAGACGGCCCGGCCGGATACGCCCCACTTCTCCGCGCGATGAACGGGCGGCTTTTTCTGCCCCGGGCCGCATGGCTGGCTGTTTGGCTGCTGGCGGCGCTGCTGGCGCTGTGGACGGGAACGCCCGCGGCACTGGCGCTGTTTGCCGCGCTGACAGTGCTGCCGTTGCTGGGGGCGCTGGCGGCGTTCTTTGTCCGGAAGAAGCTCCGGCTGCAGTTGTATTTTCCTCCACTGGGGACCCGCGGCGTGCCGCTGGCGGGCACCTTACGGGTCGAAAACCCGACATGGCTGCCGGTGGGGCAGGTGATCTGCCGGGTCCGGCTGGAGAACCGGCTGACCGGTGAGACGGCGTATGTTCCAGTGGCGCTGCATCCCGGCGTCCGGGGGACGGCGGAGACGGCGCTGGAATTTTCGTCGCAGTATTGCGGTTACATCAAACTGCGCACGGAGCGGGTCCAGGTCAGTGATCTGACCGGCTGCATCCGCTGGCGCGTTCCCCTGGGCGTGGACGCGAAGCTGACCGCGCTGCCGGAGCTTCCGGCGGTGAACCTCCTTATGACCTATCCTGCGCTGACGCCGGACGACGGCGAGGCGTGGCTGGAGGGCCGGAAGGGCTCGGATTACACCCAGACGCTGCAGCTGCGGGAGTATGTCCCCGGGGATTCTATCAAGCAAATTCATTGGAAGCTCTCTTCTAAATTAGATAAGACGATCGTCCGCGACCCGTCCTTCCCGGTCTCCCGGTCGCTGCTGCTGTTCTGGGACAAGACGGCCCGCGTGGCGGAGGCAGCGGAGATGAACGCCATGGCTGAGTGCGTGTGTGGGATCTCCCGGGCGGCCAGCGAACAGGGCTTTGCCTATACGCTGGCCTGGAACGACGGCGAGACCGTCCTGCAGACGCCGGTGGATTCCGAGGACGCGCTGCTGCAGACGATGCCGCGGCTGCTGAAATCCGGCTGCCGGGATGCCGCGAGCAGCGCCCTCAGCTATCTGGACGACATGGCGCAGCCGTACAGCAAGGTGCTGTATTTCACGGCGGCCTGCCCGAGCGAAGCGGAGCTTACCTGCTTTGCAGGCAGCGAGCTCACGGTGCTGTGCTGCGGCGAGGCGGCCCAGGTAGGCGGCTGCCGCGTGATCGCCTTTACGCCGGAAAATTACCTGCAGCAATTGCAGGATTTGGAGCTTGACGCATGAAAAAAACCAAATCTTCCAATCTGACCCTGACCGCTGCCGCGCCTGATACCGGGCGGCTGACCGGGGCGGATCGGATCGCTATTTCCCTCATCACATTGCTGATGAGCCTGGGCTGCGCGCTGGTGCTGGCGGCGCTGTTTGCAGCGCCGGTCCTCCTGCCAATCGGTATTGCCGTGGCTTGTAGTGCGGCGGCTGTCTTGCTGCAGTGCGGGCGCTGGCGGGCGTGGTGCCTGCCGGGCTGCCTGCTTTTGGCCGTGGTGCTGGGCCTGGTGCTGCTGACGCCGCTGCGTCAGTCGCTGGCCGCGGCGGCAAACCAGGTGCTTTATTGGTACGAAGGCCGACGGAGCCGGGTCTATCTGACGTATACCGGCGGGGCGGCGGGCCAAATTTGGCCGCTGCTGCTGGTCCTGCTGCCGCCGGTGGCGGGGCTGAGCGCCTGGGCCTCGGCCGGTGCGAGACGCTGGCCGCTGCTGCTGGCGCTGCTGCCACTGGTGGCCTGCGCTGTGGGCCTTTTGCCCGTCGGCGTGGGGCTGCTCCTGTTGGCGGGCGGCTGCGGCCTGCAGCTGGTGTACTGTGTGCGCCGGGGCGCGGGCGAGAACGGCAAGACGCTGGCGCTGCAGCTGGCGGCCTGCCTGGCTGCTTGCCTGGCAGCGCTGCTGCTGGCCCTGGCCTGCGGCAATGCGCTGGAAAACACCAGCAGCCAGTGGCGGCAGAGGCTGGAAAACTGGGCCCATGCGGTCCGGTATGACACCGCCTCCAATGCGATGCCTGAAGGGCAGCTGCATAACCTGCCCGCCTGGGAGCCGGATGACACGGCGGCGCTGGAGGTCACGATGGATGAGCCGCAGAAGCTCTACCTCCGCGGCTTTGTCGGCCAGACCTATACCGGGCAGAGCTGGCAGGATCTGCCGGCGGAGACCCGGGCGGATAGCGCCGACCTCTTCTACTGGCTGCACCAGAGCAATTTCTACGGTCAAAGCGTCCTGGCGTCGGCTTACCAGGCGCTGGAGGAGACGGCTTCGGCCAAAATCACAATTAAAAATCTGACCGCGTGCAAAAAGCAATATTTTCTGCCCTACGCGGCGGACACTGCGGCCCTTGCGGATGACCGCCAGATCGGTGACAGCGCTGTTCTTGCAAAGAACGATACTTACACGGCCTACTATTATCCCGGGAGCATCCCCGAATGGTTCACGCTGCAAAATGACCTGGCCGATGCCGCGGAGTCTACCTTGCTAAAGCGTTATCAGGTCAGCGAGGCAGCGTACCGGGACTACGCCGAGACGAATGATCTGGAGATTCCCGACGAGGTGCGGTCGCTGCTGGCCCAGGAGCTGGGCAGCGCATCTGGCGGCATGACGCTGAGCCAGATCAAGGACACGATCCTGACCTATTTGGATTCGAATATGACCTACCAGCCGGGGCGGCAGACGGAGAACGGCGATACCGACTTTATCCTCTACACCCTGCGTGAGAGCCCCTATGGCTACAGCGTCCATTATGCGACGATCGCGACGATGATGCTGCGCTATTACGGCATCCCCGCCCGCTATTGTGAGGGCTATTATGTGTCCGGCGATGAGGCGGCGACCTATGCCGCCGGTCAGACGGTCACGTTTACGGAAGCGAAATCCCACGCCTGGACGGAGTACTATCTGGCGGGCGTCGGCTGGCTACCCTTTGAGGTGACGCCGGGCTATGTCGACAAGGAAGAGCTGGAAGGCGAGGGCCTGGGCGGCGGTGGCCGGACCTACATGCCCCCGCAGCACCAGCCCGAGGAGACCCCGGAGGAGAATCCAACGGATGAAAACCGCACCGTGCCGGTCTTCCGCGTCTGGTGGCTGTTGGCGGCGCTGGGCTGCCTGCTGCTGGTGCTCGCAGCGCTGCTGGCGGCGCGCCGGTTGCGCCTGCGCCGCCGTTTGGCGGAGATTGCCGCGGCGGAGGATAAAGCAGCCATTGCCCTGCGCTTTGCCTACGCCGCCTGGCTGATGGGCTACGCCGGGGCGACACCGGAGACCCTGGCCGCTGCCGGGCTTGATTATGCTGCGGCGCGGCGGCTGCAGCTGGAGGCCCTATATAGCCAGCATACGATGGACCCGGCGCAGCGTCAATGGATGGACGACTATGCCGCTCAGGTGCTGGCCCATTGCCAGAACCGCTGGAAGCGGCTGCAGCGGTGGTATTATCACTGGATCAAGTGCCTGTATTGAGTAAGGAGGAGTTCCAATGAGCAAATTTTTGAAACGTGGGGTGGCGGCGCTGCTTTGCCTCTGCCTGATGCTGAGCGTTATGCCCCGGGTCCAGGCGGCCCAGGGGAGCGGCAGCTTCTACTTCTGCGTGATGACGGCGAACCGTGTCATCGTCGAGCCGGAGGCGATCTCTTTCACCGCCGGGCAGACCGTGGAGGAGGCAATCGCCGCTTCCGGGCACAAGCTGGAGCGGATTGAGGACGGCAGCATCGTCGCCATCGACGGCGTCAGTGCAATGTACCTGCGCTATTATGACGGCGGCGGTTACGATCTGACAAAACCGGCTTCCGAGATCACGGCCATGTTCTTCTGTGTCAACGACGTCTACAGTGACGCGATGATCGACCTGCTCTGCGCCATGGGCCGCTTCCGTACGGCGCAGAACAACCTGCAAAACGACCCGGCCTCCAAGGATGCCTACGCCAACGCTATGGACGCACTGCCCACGGCAAAAGCCGATACGGCTCGCACCTGCTGCGACGCCCTAACGGCGGCGATGAACGCCTACGAGGCGCGCATCAATGGCCCGAAATACACGGTGGATTTCCAGGTCACCCAGGCGGGGGCCAGTGTATCGAAGGCAGCTGTCACGATGACGGACGACTGCGGCAATGTCACGACGGGGCAGGGGAGTGTCCGCGTTGTGGCGGGCAACTATGACTATGTGATCTCCGATGGGGCCAATAACCGCACGGAAGGGAAGATTGTCATCTCCCAGAACGCGACGGTGACGGCGCAGCTGCCCTCCGGCCAGTGGTTCAAGAGCGCCACGGCCCTCAATGAGGACAAGGACCCCTATGCCAGCAGCCGAGACGGCGACCGCGTCACCTGGTATGTGGATGACACGGCCGGTAAGACCACGGTCTATCTTTGGGCCGAGCAGGGCGATGTCCCAGCGAAGGCCACGCGGCTCTATGCCTGCTACACCGACCTGGATGGCAATGACTGCTCGGAGACCTACCGCAGCTGGCAGAGCTTCTCCACAAAGCTCTCTGCTTTGCTGACCCAGGGCATGACGGGCTGCAGCCTGACACTGGAGGCCCGCTATAAGATGAATGAGGGCAAGGATAACGAGCAGACGATGATCCAGTCCCTGGCGGTCGAGGTTGTCCGTGTCCCGACGCTGAAAAAGCTGGAGCTCCTGCAGGACGGCACCGCGCTCTACCTGCCCTTCCAGCCTGCGGAAACGAATTACACCTGCCGCGCAACAGCCGCAAGCGTTAAAATCGACGCCCAGGCTTATACGGCGGACGGCACGACAGTGACGGTCAACGGCAAACAGACGGACACCGTCAACCTCTCAAGCGGGAAGAATACCGTCCTGGTTAAGGTCAGCCACACCGGTGGCCAGAGCCGGACGTATCAGATCCAGATCGAACGGGTCTCCGCTGTCACCGTGGCGCTGGAGGTCCCTGCAGGCGTGGATGCGGAGCTGCGCAACCGAGGCGGCACGGTCATTGCGCCGGAGTCTAACGGCAAATACCGCCTGATCCCCGGCGATACCTACGAGTGCGTTTCGACGAAGGACACGTGGTATCACGCGTCCCTGACCTTCCAGGCAGCGGACGGCCAGACGATCACTGCCCCGGTCCCCGAAACGGCGGACGGGCTGAACGGCCTGGCATTCTATAACAGATCACCCTTCACCAGCCGCGTGGCGCTGCCGCTGGATGCGGCGTTCCAAGCATCGCGCCACAGCTATACCGCCACGGCGCTGGACACCCTGGCATCTGTCTACGCCCAGGCGACGAGAACGGACGCCAGCCAGCAGACGGTGACGGCCCTCTATCAGGCCCAATCGTCGACGCCGGAAAAATGCGGCGTCGCAAAGACCCAGACGATCGAGTATGACGTCAGTGACACCGGCAAGACCAGCTTCCTGATCGACTGCCTGGCCCGCTCGGGCTATAGCCAGCAGGTGACGGTCCGGGTGCAGAAGCAGGTCTCAGACACGCTGCTGCAATACCAGGATTATGCGATCACCATCGTCCGCCAGCTGCAGCTGCAGAGCCTGGCCTGCGCGGCAAACGGCGAAAATATTGACCTGCTGGATGCAAACGGCAAGGTCAGCCGCTTCACAGCGACGCAAAAAGAATATACGCTCCAGGTCCTGGATTCCGTGAAAGAGCTGACCCTCACGGCGGCCTTCCCGAACGAGACGTCGGACACGCCCATCAGCGGCGGGTACTACGCGATGATCGGCGAAAAGCGATACGACAGCCTGCAGAGCGTCACGCTGACGCCGGCGTGGAACGATGCCGGGCTGCAGGATGTGGCCATCCAGGTGCGGCATCAGGACAGCAACACCGTGGTGGGAACGTATACCCTGCATCTCAAGCGGGTCGAGCCGGTGCAGGTGCAGTTCCAGGTCACCCCGGCAGAGGCTGTGACGTTTGTCATCGCCAACAAGACGGGCAAGCCTGTCTATGCTGAGGATGGAAAATTCACAATGATCCCCGGCAACAGCTATACCTATAATGTTACCTGCGGCGGTTACTGCGGCAAGAGCGTGACCGATTATCTGGCACCTGCACAGGATACAACGATTCAAGTGGCCCTGGAGCAGGCTCCGGCCAATACGACGCTGCAGGATTTACCTGCTGCCTGGCCCAGCCTCCGGCCCACCAGCGATAATAACGGCATCATCAATGCGCGGACGCCGATCACAGCGGAGGACACCGTCCTCTACTGGGCAAATCGTGTCGGGACCGGCTGGTACGGCGACGCCTGCGGCTGCCCGATCCTGGTGAACGACGCGCTGTATGTCTACGCCGGCAACAAGCTCTATAAGCTGGATAAGACCAGCGGCAAGGTTCTGGCCAGCGGCGAGATGGACCACAGCTCCAACTGGTGCATCAACAGTGCGACCTACGGCGGCGGCATGATCTTCGTCGGTCTCAGTGACGGCACCGTCCAGGCCTTTAACGCGGCGACGCTGGAATCGGTCTGGATCTATCGCGACGCGCTGGGCGGCCAGCCGAACTGCACGATCGCCTATCATGACGGCTATGTCTACACCGGCTTCTGGCGCAGCGAGACTCTCGACGGCAACTTCGTCTGCCTCAGCATCACGGATGAGGACCCGTCGAACCCGAAGGAAGAGAAGGCGGCCAGCTGGATCTATACCGCCAAGGGCGGCTTCTATTGGACTGGCGCGTGCGTGACAGACCAGTATGTCCTCGTCGGCTCTGACGACGGTGAGAACGGCAATAGCAAGGGCCGCGCGTCGCTGCTGTGCCTGGATCGCCGGACCGGCGCGGTCCTGTCCAGCCTGCAGCTGCCCCACGCCGGGGATGTGCGCTGCAATATCGCCTACGATACCC
>CAKTTR010000069.1 GCA_934615645.1 uncultured Oscillospiraceae bacterium
CCAAAAGCCCTGGCGGGTCATGCGCTCGCCGTTCATATTGACAAAGAGCGATCTTTGCTGCGGGTCGGCGATCATCTGGGGGCGGATCTCCGCGATGTAGACCCGCAGCGCCTTCACCGCCGCCGGGTACAGCGGAATGATCCGCTCCTTTTCCTCCCCGACGCGGATAAACCCGGCGCTGGTATTGACATGGCTGAGGTCCAGGTTGATGAGCTCCGAAACGCGGATGCCCGTCGCGTACAGCAGCTCCAGCATCGCCTTATCCCGGTAGCCTTTAAAATCTGTCAGCTGCGGCTGCTGCAGCAGCAGCTCGACCTCCTTGCCCGTCAGGATCTGGGGGAGCTTTTTTTCCGTCTTCTCGATCTTGATATTCCGGGCGGGATTCTCCTGGCACTGCCCCGTCAGGGCGGCGTATTGATAGAGATTTTTAATGGACGCCAGGCTCCGCTGGACACTGGCGGCGGATTTACCGTGGCCCGCCATCCAGTCGGTATACGCCACGACCTCGTCGTGGGAGACGGCCAGCAGCTCCTCCTGCAAGATGCCCTCCACATACTGGCTGTACTGCCGCACATCCCGCATATAAGACGCGACGGTATTCTCCGACGCGTGCTTTGTATGAATCAGATATGCCTCAAAGGAGGCAAGCAGCTCAGCCATAGCAATAACCCTCAAACAACGGAACCAAAATAAATCTGCGCGGCCTGCGCCGCGCCCCAAAGCCGGGCCAGCGCAGCAAGGCCAAAGCAAAGCCCGCACAGCGCCAGCTGCCCGCGGCGCCAGTACCGGCGCGCCAGCACCAGCAGCTGACTCAGCAGCAGGAAAAAGGCGGGCAGCGCTGCGGAAAACAGTGCAAGATACACGCCGGTAGCAGACGCCTGGCACAGCGCAAAGCAGCTGTACGCCAGCGCCGCGCCCTGCAGGGCAAACACAAGCCCCACCAAAAAGCGCCGCCGCATCGGCCTGGCCTGCTGCCAGAGCGCCAAGCCAAGGCACGGCAGCCAAAGCAGCAACGCCTGGGGCCGGGATGGAGCCGCCCAAAACGCGAACCAGAAGTCCGCCGAACGCAGCGCCTCCGGCAACGGAAAAATGACCAGCAGCAGCAAACTCATCACAGCGCCGGTCACAAAGCCGGCGCTGGCAAGGCAGACCGTATCTGAATCGTTATGTCTACCCAAATTCCGAAATCGCATGGCCCCTCCTTCGTGCTCGCCGCGAAAGATAAGCCGATTCCGGAACTTTGCACCGCCGACTCTGTTAATATACACCAGCCACCGGGAATTTTCAAGACGTTTCGGCCATCTTTCAAGTTTTTGTAAATTATGCACATAGATTATGTAAATAGCGTTATGTAAACATAGGAACAGACGGTTCCGCTCCCACAAGATATCGCGGCGCAGCCCAGGTGCGTCACGAGATATGGGTTTGCCCGGCAAACAGGAAGCGGAAACTGGGCGCAAATGGCTTGAAATATTGCACAAATTTTTCAGTAGCGCACCCGGTAGCCGCGCCGCCGCTGCGGCATCGGCAGCAGTGCCAGCAGCGCAGTGCCGCATAAAACGCCGGAGTTTAAAAGAATCAACTCCAGATCCGGCTGCGCCATGCAGAGGTTCCCCACCAGCATCAAGCCCAGATAACAGGCGCAGATGCCCAGCGCGCCAGCCCATTTGACCACGGCCCGTGCCGCCAGCTTGCAGCCCAAAAACGTTCCGATGGCCAGGATCACACTGGTATAGATCACATCCTGCGCCTGAGGCAGCAGCTGCGCGCCGATCAGCGCCGCACAGAGCAAGCTCAGCGCCAGGCAGGCCCCGCAGCCGCATCCGGCAGCCAAGAGAAATTGGATCCCCGGTCTTTTCGCAGACGACCGTGTTTTCTTTCCTTTCATAGACATGCCTCCTTTGTGCTACAGCCTATGCCCTCCCCTGCCGGTTGATACCGAAAAAAACTGCTCTGCTGCCCAGGACTTGCATCCTTACCAGCAGAGCAGTGTTCGTGCTTTTGCGTAAAAGCGCCTTACCGGCGGCGCCAGGTGTTGCGGGAGAACAGGACTAAGATTGGGAAGACCTCCAGCCGCCCCGCCAGCATATCGACGATCAGGATCAGCTTTGAGAACGGGCTGAACAGCGAAAAGTTGCACATTGGGCCGACAAGCTCCAGCCCCGGGCCGATGTTATTGAAGCAGGAGACGACCGCCGAGAGGTTCGTCATCAGCGAGAAGTTATCAAACGAGATCAGCAAAAAGCTGACGACGACGATCATAACATATGCGGTCAGATACACCGTCGTCCCGCTCAAGATCTTTTCATCGACCCGGTGCCCGTTGAGCCGGACGACCTGGATCTGCTGCGGGTGCAGCATCTGACGAATATTGCGCCGCAGCGCCTTGCCCAGCAGAAGCAGCCTGCCATATTTCAGGCCGCCGCCGGTACTCCCGGCGCTGGCACCGATGAGCATCAGGCACAGCAGCAGCGCCTTGGAAAACGCAGGCCATAGGTCAAAATCCGTGGTGGAAAAGCCCGTCGTCGTCATAATGCTGGAGACCTGGAACGCCGCGTGGCGGACCGTCTCGCCCAAGGTTTTGTAATAACCGCCCAGGTTCAGAACAATCAGCGCCGTGCTGACGGCAAACGTCCCCAGGTACAGCCGCAGCTCCTCATCCTGCCAGACGCTCTTGCACTGCCGCAGCAGCAGAAGATAATAGCAGGAGAAATTGACCCCGAACAGCAGCATAAAGACGGTGCAGACCGTCTGGATATACGGGCTGTAGCTGGCGGCGCTGTCGTTCAAGATGCCGAAGCCGCCCGTCCCGGCGGTGCCGAAGGCGACGCACAGCGCATCAAACAGCGGCATCCCACCGGCAAGTAAGAAGATGATATCCACGATCGTCAGCACGATGTACATCAAATACAGCAGCCGCGCCGACTTTTTCATCCGCGGCACCAGCTTGCCCACGCTGGGCCCGGGGCTCTCGGCCCGGAGCAGATGCATGGTAAAGCCCTCGTTTTTGCCGCTGACCGGCGCGACGGCCAGCAAAAAGACCAGCACGCCCATGCCGCCCAGCCAATGGCTGAAGCTGCGCCAGAAGAGCATCCCCCGGTCCATGGCCTCGACATTTTTCAGGATGGACGCCCCCGTCGTCGTAAAGCCGGAGACCATTTCGAAAAACGCGTCGATCAGGCTGGGGATCTGATGGGAAAAGTAAAACGGCAGGCAGCCGAGCAGACTCAGCAAGATCCAGCTGACGCCGACGCAGACCATCCCCTCTTTGGCATAAAACCCCGCCTTGGCCCGGCGGCACAGCAGCGCCAACGCCCCGGCGGCCACGACCAGTATGCCGATGGTGTACAAAAAGCCGTAAGCCGAGGGGAGCCGACCGTCATACAGGCAGATCAGCAGCGCCGGCAGCATAAAGACAGCCTCCATCGCCAAAATCAGGGCGATGAGCCGCCCCATCATTTTATAGTTCATGTTTGCGCCTCGCTTGGGAAAAAATCAGCAGGATCACTCTGCAAAAATATCGTTGATCTGCCGCAGCGTACCGCGGCCGCTGGTGACGATGATCACCGTGTCGCCGCGCTGGAAGGTGGAGTCGCCGTTGGGAAGCTCCGTTTTCCCGCCCCGGGTGATGGAGACCACCAGCACATTGCGCCGCAGCTTCAGGTCCTTCAAGGGCTGCCCGCAGTGGCGGGTCGCGTCGTCGACGAGGAATTCCACTGCCTCCGCCTGCCCGTCGGCCATCGCGTGGACCGAGACGGCGGCGCCGGTCTGGTTCTGCATCGCCCGGACGTAGCGGACGATGATATTGCAGCACAGCTCCTTCGGCTTGATGACGCTGCCCAGGGGCAGGTCATCGACGATGCGGGTGTTATCCATGCGGCCCAGCTTCGTGATGATCTGGGGCACGCCGCGGCTGTTGCCATAGAGGGAGACGATGATATTGAGCTCATCCAGCCCCGTCAGAGTCACAAGGGCGTCGCAGTCGTCCAGATGCTCGCTCTCCAGCAGGGACTGGTCGCTGCAATCGCCGCAGACCACGGCGGCGTCTTCCAGCTGGTCTGCCAGGTCCAGGCAGCGGTCATGCTCTTTTTCGATCAGCTTGACGGAAATGCCGTCCTTTTCCAGCAGCTTTGCAAGATAAAAGCTGATACGCCCGCCGCCGCAGAGGATGACCTGCTTGGCCCGGCGGGTGATGATCCCCAGGTTTTTGAGCAGCACCGTCAGGTCCGCCCGGGCCGCCGTGACGAAAATACGGTCCCCCGCCTGGAGGACAAAATTGCCATCCGGCGCGACCGCCGCGCCATTGCGCAGCACCGTGCATACCAGGACCTGGCAATTGACGATATCGTTCATCTGGCTCAGGGGGCGATTGCAGAGCTTGCTGTCCGGATTGATGCGCAGCTCGACGATCTCGACCCGGCCATTGGCGAACGTATCGCGCCGCAGGAATCCGGGGTATTTCAGCAGCTTTTCGATCTCCTCTGCCGCCTGCCGTTCCGGGTTCACCGTCAGCGAAAGGGCAAAGGCATCGCGAATTTCATAGATCTGCGATGTATATTCCGGGTTGCGGATGCGGGCAATGGTATGCAGCTTCTTGTTCATCTGGTGCGCCGACATGCAGCAAAGCAGATTGATCTCATCGGCCCCGGTGGCGGCAATGAGCAGGTCTGCCTCCAGAATCCCCGCCTGCCGCAGGACCGGCATCGAGGCGCAGTTCCCATGCACGACCATGATATCATAGCGCTCCTCGCTGCTCTCCAACGCGCTTAGGTCGTTGTCGATCAACGTCAAATCATGCCCTTCGGCAGAGAGCTGGCGCGTTAGCGTCATGCCGACTTTTCCATCCCCTGCAATAATGATCTTCACGGCTTCCTCCAAATTCTAAGCTGCCCATCCTCAGCCCGGGCAGCTGCAGCGATACACTGGGTTTTCTAAAACAATCGGCATCGCCGATTTTCTGATTGCACTGTAACAGCAACGCAAAATACCGCGCCGCAGGCGCTGCGGGGCGCTTTATGCCCCCTTTGCGGCTATTATAGCAGATTGTTTTAAAAAGGCAACCGTAATTCCAGGATTCTTTACCCTCTTTTTACACGTTTCGCAGCCGCAACGCGTTTTGGGCGGGCTTGTCTTTGCATCAGGCGTCGCTTTTTTCCTGCTGCGCTGCGCCCTCGCGCCCCTCCTGCAAGAGGATCTCCGCGATCTCCTTTTGCAGCCAGGCGCGGTTCTGTGCGAGGACGCGTCGGTAGTTGGAATCGCAAAAAAACGTCTCCGGGGACAGTTTCTCCATCAAATCGTGGGGGCAACGCGCGCTGCAGCCGATGTTGCACCAGAAAAACAGGAGCTCCAGCAGGCCTTGCACAGGGTCTTGAATCTCGGCTTCCAAAATTTGGGCCAGAAAATACGCGCACCATTTTCTCCGCTGCAGCGCTTCATCTGCAGGATCGTCTTGGGCAAGGCGCTGCAGCTGCCGGTCAAACGCTTCCCCGTCCTCGGCCGCGCAGAGGAGGGAAATCGCCTGCGCTTCTAACGCCGGATCGGCGCCGCCCTCCAGCAGCGTCATAAGATAGGTCACGATCTCCGCCCGACCCAATGGCTCCGGCGCCGCTTCCGGGAAACGCCGCCCCATAAGAATCAGCTTCCACGAGATAGAAAACCCCATCTGGCGCAGCTTGATCAATTTGTTCACCGTTGCTTCCTCCTATCGCCGCAGCCCCCCGCCGATTTTCAAACCGAGTTACCAGCCCCTCCTCCGCCCTGCTCACGTTTGATTCGCCGCCAAAACCAGTTTTGTTTTGGCTTTCTGGGTTCAATCAGAAGTCTCCCCCGCACCACAACTTTTCCCTACTTGTTAAATACGAGAACCGTCTGCACAACGAAAATAACGAGTACTGCAATGAGCCAAAGGCCTACGGTCTCCTGCGCTGTTTCCTGCTTTCGCAGCTGATCTCCGCCTGGAATCAGGCGGTAAACATCTTCCGTGCACGTGATCCTGCCGCTTTCGTGGTAAACGCAAATTCCTCGTCCGCGCACATCGGAATGGTACGCTTGGCACAGCGCTTGGAAATCAGGCAGGTAGGCCTGTATTCTTTTTCGCAGAAATGGAGCCGCCCAGTTTTTCCGCGTTTCTGTGTCACTAGCGTAATTCAGTGCTTCGATCGCAATGACATGCGCCCCCTGGGTGCAGTGCTTCGTCATGCCGATTCGCGCTCGCTCCGCCGCGGAGAGCACGTGGTCGGCAAAATATAGATAATAGCCAGTCCCAAGCATACAGGCATACGGCATGTGTGTTTCCTCCAAGGAATCCTCAAAGGAAAACGTTGGCTTTTGCTTTATCCCGTATTCCTTGATCTCCGCCCACGGCAAACGGGCGACGACCGCGCCAAAGCGGCGCTGCACAAGGCCATGCTCTGAGATCGTCACACGGTCAAACATTGAACGTCGCAGGGCCTTGCCGTAACGGTAGACCCACCATACAGCGCAAAGTCCATATGTCGCACACACATAAAACGGCACCCGCCGTGCATATACCAAAAGTACTGCCAAACGGGATCAGCCCAAGCACAAAATACAGAACCGAAAGAAACAAATAATATGCGTTCGCAAAACAATGCCGCTGTCTCATCCGCTGCGCCCCCCTGTTGCTGGTCGCTATCGCGATTTTACCGTGCCATCGCACAGCATTCTCACACGTTCCGCCCCGAAGGCTGCCGTCTTCTAAGAACGAAGTCCAGGGGCTGGGAAATAACCCGATTTTTGTTGATTATTCGTGTATTTGCATCGTTTTGTTATTTACCGTCAATTCATACGCGGTATCGTATGTGTTTAGATAAGCATAATACGTATAAAACTTCTTAGCAAGTACTTTATTCGTCTTTTCTATCGCTTTAAACTGGGAGGCTCTGTTATCCGAGACCACTGCAGCGCCGCCATTGGTATCGAACACGGAAAGATAGAAATCCTTCGTGTTCTTATATTGGTAAATGGAGAGGACAACGCCATCCGTAGCATTATGATACACACACCGCATATCTATCGCCGTACCAAGCTTCCATGCCTGGCCGGATTTGGGTACAATAACGTTCGTGTCCGTATCTCCATGCCTGCCAATGACGAAAGCACTTTCCGCTCCGGTCACAACGGCTAAAACATCTCCAGCATTATTGTACTGATAGGATTCTTCCGGAGAGGAAAAAGTCAAAATCGCTTTCTCAATTGGCGTCAGCGCAAAACCAGCTGTCAGCATTATGGAGGCACAAACAAGGATGCCCAGCCATCTGCGCCGCAGCTTTGTCTTACGAAGAATTAGACAAATTACAAGGGATATTAGAATTACAAAAGCGGCTCTGGTTAGAAATAGTCTCATCGCTTACTCCGTGCATTTATATCTTTTATACTGTCGAAGATTGTTTCCATTATAATATTCAATCAGGTCCTTTTCAAATTCTTTCGGAAAAACGACCGGAACATTGGCAGTATTTGTGTAAACGACCTCACCTTTCGGCATCGAAAGAGTTTGATAATTACCGAGATACACTAAGCTTTTAGGTATAGAACGCTGCGATGTAAAAATCAACCCAATTTCATAAACTGGATAGTAACCAAACTCGTCCAAATCTTCCTCGTTTAGCGTTTTTTCTAATGGACGCCATTGGAACGAACTATCCTTCGGTCCATCAGAAAATATTTGTATATATGGCAGCTTGTCAATCTCGTTCGGGTCCTTCGGAATTTCTGTCGTAAGTGTAAGTTTAACATGCACAATGGGGATCGTATGACCCGGGTACCACATCATTTCCCGGACCTTATGAAACAGCAAATACCGACCATCCAAACCATTGGCTTTCGCGGTTTCACCACAAAGCTGCATTGCATAAAGGTCCCCGAATTTCCAGTCTGTATGGTATAGGCGCGGGACTCGAATCTTCTTTTCTGGCGGCTGGAGCGACTGCAGACGCTCCTGCAGTGCCTGCAGCACCTTTTTCCGCGCGTTCTTCTGGGCCTTTGTCGCATCCTCCCAACGGGCAAGGTCCGCGCCGCTGGCAAGTAACGCCAACGCTTGCGCGCGCACCTCGTCTGTCAGGCGGCCCAGCTTCCACTGGGTATCTGCCAAGCCAAACCAAAACGGCGGCGCATCATCCGCATCCTCCAGCACTTCTTCAAACGCTTCCAAAACACACTCCAGACTCTCTTCATTTGATATTCCTTTTTTGAGCAGCTCCTGATAGTATTCCCGCACTTCCATTGCGGTGTCATCTTGATATAATCCAGTACCCCAAGCTCCCATAGTTGCATCCTCCATCCTCTGCGCATGATTTCGTGTGATATGCAGCAGTCTGTCTCCCTACCCAGCCTCTCCCCGCTTTCTGCGGCGCTTTCTACGCAGGAGGAGCACAACAATTGCAACCACAAGCACCACCACACCAGCAAAGATACCCCGGGCGATCCATTGGGATTTTCTCTCTTCCCGCTGGAGCTTCGCGATCTCCGCTTGCAGATATTCTGGGTCGTCTAAGTGGTTGCCGTCGACACGGTAGAAGGTGAGAGTTTCCCCGGGGGTGAAGTAGGTGGTCTCTTCGACGCGGACGGTGTATTTGCCGGGTCTAACGCTGATGGCTTTCCACGTTTCGAAGTGATCTTCAATTCTTGACATGTGATACTCTGATTCATCTATATCAAAGTTATCTTTAACGTCAAGGTATACAGTTGAGTCCATCGTGTTTGCATAATTATAGAAAGGAATGCGCTCCTCGCCTATATGAATTATACCCGTTGTATTTGGTAAATCTTTTGGTACATAAAATACCACTCTTCCGTCTGCGGTTGCCCATGTTGTATCATGTTGTGTACATGGATGGTGCGCAACAATCCACGGATTTGGGCAACCTGAAAGAGAAATGAGGAGGATTAGAATTAAGAAAAATAAACTGAGTTTTTTCATGTATTTCACCCCAAATAATATCCACAAATATAGCGGGAAGCATAATTGGATGGAAGATCATTTTCATGCCCACTATAATTATAGGTAGTATAACTTCCCCCATCATAACTAACTGCAACCGTATGCAACCCTTCTGTCAGTGGCTTGTCGTTCCAAAATGAAATAATATACGTCCCCGGTTTATCCATCTCATCCAGGCGAATACAGGTATACGGGATACCTTCATTGCGTAAGACAGTCCCAATCCTACGCGGGTCAGAACCAAGGTAGCCAAACGCCATCATTGCATTG
>CAKTTR010000070.1 GCA_934615645.1 uncultured Oscillospiraceae bacterium
CACGGACAGCGCCAGCGGCGAGACACCCAGCGCATCGGCAAGGTTCTCCGTCAGCTCCGCCTTAGGCGTTCTGCTGCCGGATTCATACTGCGCCATACGGATGTCGGCAGTCTTTTCAGGAAAGCCGACCACCTGTCCCAAGTATTTTTGCGTCATTCCCCGCAAATTGCGGAAGAATCGAATTCTCTCACCGATTGCCATAGCGATTACGCTCCTCGTTTTGATTCTGTGCAATCAGTATAGCATATATCGTTAGTGTTCGTCAAGACAGCTGAAGCAAAAAAGTTTAATATTTTTTCTCTAGTGCTATTGACTTTACGGAATATGCTTAGTATATTAGATATAGCAAATAACGTTAAGCTGTTTGCAGACAACAGAATATCCGTCGTGCGTCACGGTAATGGCGTACCCGCTCGGGCAAATCGGAATGCGGCCAGAAAGTTCTCCGACAATAAACAAGAGAACGATATTCAAATGACGAAAGGGGGTATCCGAATGGAACCGAAATTTCTTCGTGCCGAGGAAGTGGCACAGGAGCTGAGCGTAAAGATTTTGGCCTGATTGTAGACTATTGGGGTTTGTTTTGCAACCTGAATAATGCGATGGAAATGTACAGCGATGATCAGTCTGGTTTGTCTGGATATGATCCTGCTGATATTGTGGACTCCATTGCAACGGCAGCAGAGAAACAGGAGAAACTGAAGCAAACGCACAAGGCACTGTGGGATTTCTTTGGCAATGCATCTTTTGATCAGAGTAACCCCAGGGCCTGGGTAGCTTTCTTTGAGAAAGAAGAAACAGCAGAAAGCGAGACACTCAGAAAAGAATTCTATGAAAAGCTGGCCGCGTTCTCCAAGATGATGACCATGGCTGTGGGTAACTACTCCCTGTACCAGAGCATTGGTTTTGAGCAGATGCAGAAATACAAGGCAGATCTGCTGTTCTTCCAGAAGCTACGTTCTGCGCTGATGATGGTGTATATTGATTTTAAGAACGCAGCGCGCCACGTCCCGGCATGGGCGCGCACACGCTCCCATGCCGGATGATTGCAAGGCTGAAAGCCTTGCAATTCCTCATATTCTGTGATACTAAAAACTGAAGCAGGCGCAAATATCAGCGCAAATCATTAAGCGCTTTTGGGTTTTTGGTGCAGCATGGGGGTTCTTGCGGTAGTATGGGGGCAAAAAGGCGTACCGCATGGAGGAGACGGGCAGTGGTTGGGGGGTGCAAGGCGTCGGGCAATTTGATGATGACAGATTGCGCTTTTACAGATTGCCCTTTGGGGCGGAGTGTGGTATCATGGGGGTGATAAGAGGAAAAAACGGGGCGCGGAGGGGGGATGCTGGTGTATTTTTTGTATGGGGAGACGGAACTGGACCATCTGCGGAAGGACCCGCGGATGGGGGCGGTCATCGACCGGATCGGCAGGATCGAACGGGCGGTGGATCCGGATCTGTTTTCGGCCGTCGTCCATCATATCATTGGCCAGCAGATCTCGACGAAGGCCCAGGAGACGATCTGGCGGCGGATGCAGGCGGCCCTCGGCAGCGTGAACGCGGAGACGGTCCTGGCGGCGGGGGAGGCCAAGCTCCAGGCGCTGGGCATCACGTTCCGCAAGGCGGCGTATCTGACGGACTTTGCAGCGCAGATCCACACCGGGGCGTTTGACCTGGAAGCCGTCGCCCAGCTGCCGGATGCGGACGCCATCCAGGCGCTGTGCCGCCTGAAGGGCATCGGCGTCTGGACGGCGGAGATGATCTTGCTGTTTTGCCTGCAGCGGCCGGATATTTTCAGCTACGACGACCTGGCCATCCAGCGGGGGCTGCGGATGGTCTACCATCACCGGGCGATCAGCCGCCCGCTGTTTGAAAAATGCCGCCGCCGCTTTCACCCTTATGGCAGCGTGGCGAGCCTGTATCTTTGGGCCGTGGCGGGGGGCGCGATCCCGGAATGGAAGGATTATAAGCCGAAAAACAAGGGGAACTAAGATGGAAAACCGGGAAATTTTTACGCAGCATTACACCTCCCCGCTGGGCGGCATTTTGCTGGCGGCGGACGCGTGCGGGCTGACGGGCCTGTGGTTTGACGGGCAAAAATACTTTGGCGGGCAGCTGCCTGCGGCGTGCACAGAGCGCCAGACGCCGGTCCTTGCCCAGACCAAACGCTGGCTGGACCTTTATTTTGCCGGGAAGAAGCCGGATTTTCTGCCGCCGCTGCACCCGGTGGGCTCGGCGTTCCGCCAGGCGGTCTGGGCGCTGTTGCTGCAGATTCCCTATGGGCAGACGACGACCTATGGCGCGCTTGCCAAGCAGCTGGCTGCGAAGCTGGGGCGGCCGCGGATGTCTGCCCAGGCCGTCGGCGGGGCGGTGGGGCACAATGCGATCTCCATCTTGATCCCGTGCCACCGGGTCGTCGGGGCGAACGGCAGCCTGACGGGCTACGCAGGCGGGATCGACAAAAAAGTGCAGCTCCTGGAGCTGGAGCGGGCCGATCTGCGGGGGCTGTTTGTCCCCAAGCGAGGGACGGCGCTGTGACGGCGGGCTTGGCGCAAGAAAAATGACTTGAGAGTTTAAACGGTATGGGGTGCGTGTATGGTCTATTACGCAACGCGGCAGACGATGCAGCGGTATAAGATAAAAACGCTGGATGAGATCTTTGCAGGCGAGGTGACGCCGGAAGAAGCACGCTTCTTAGCGCAGGTGCGTCAGGAGTCCGGGAATCGCCTGTATGAATGGGGCTGCAAGCTGTTCTACTTTGATGGGAGAAAGAGCTTGCAGCTGATGCACTTTGAAACCAGGCTTGTGATCTTCCTGATCGACATGAAGCAAAAAGAGTTGGAGTTTGTGGGAAATGCGGCCGCCCATTACTTGCTGGACCTGTATGCGGCAGATGCGGCCATGGTCCGTGCGCTGGAGCGTTATTTTGCATCGGCTTCGTTCGTGTGGTTTGATCGACTGACAAACAAAAGCATCATCGCAAGCATGAACCATATGCAATCCGGCTGGGCGCTGGATGGCTACCGCTTTTATGACTATATCCGCGATGGCATTCTGCACACGAAAGAGATCAACCGGGATGTCAACAAGCTTCCGTTTCCGCGGAAGATCAATGGAAAAAAAGAATGGATCGTTCCATATCAGCTGTTTGAAGAGAAAATCAAAAAGGCGTTTGGCGAGCCTGCATGGGGGGAGGGTAAGGCGAGCGCTCCTGCGTTGGCGCACTGGAAGCATTGACATTCCGGCGGCCCTGGGGTATAATCGGCATATACCCCATAGGGTAGGGAGGTGCGCGTGATGCGGCAATGTATGGATGCGGAAAATTTGCACCGGCGGCTGAAAAAGATCATCGGGCAGGTGCAGGCCATTGAACGGATGATCGACGAGGATGTGCCCTGCGAGGATATCCTGTCGCAGATCAACGCGGCGAAATCCGCGCTGAACGGCTGCGGAAAGGTCGTGCTGGAGGGGCACATCAAGCACTGCGTGCGCGATGGCATCGAGCACGGCGATGCGGAGAAAACGATCGAGAGCTTCACCAAAGCGGTGGAGCGGTTTGCGAATATGCAGTAATTTTATACAAAAAAAGGCCAGTCCGCTTGGGCTGGCCTTTTTTGTGCGCGGGGCTTGACAATTATACCCATGGGGGTATATTATACATATACCCCATATGGTATATAAAGGAGGTACGTGGATGAAACGTGCGATGGAAAAACTGGAGGGGCTGCTGGAGATCGGCGGGATCCGGAAGGATATCGTTCTGCTGGCGATCTCGGGGATCGCGGTGCTTTGCAGTCTACTAAAAATTCAGCCGCTCCCGTTCGATATGGCGTGGGTCACGATATCGCCGTCGACGCGGCGGATATCGCGCTGGTGGACGACGAGGTCAAGGAGCTGCCGCATCTGGTGGCCCTCTCCAAGCGGATGATGACGACCATCAAGGGGAATATGACCTTTTCCATGACGCTGAATTTTGTCGCCATCGCGCTGGCAATTCTGGGGACGCTGGACCCTGTGATCGGCGCGCTGGCCCATAACGCGGGCTCTGTGCTCGTCATCACCAACTCGGCATTCTTATTGAAATGGAGGAAAAAGTAAGGATCGTTGCCGTGGTCTGCGCGGTGCTGCGCATCGTCGCTTGAAAAACGGGTATGATACAAAAAATACAAAAGCAGCCGTGCGGGTTTCAGGGGAAACCGGCATGGCTGCTTTTTGGCGATGAAAATTTGCTTTTGTTATGCGGGAAAATCCAGGCGGATCGTCAGCTGGCCGGATTGGTAGGCCGCTGCGATGCGGCCGCCCATGCGCTCGGTCAGCAGCTTGGCGATGGACAGGCCCAGGCCGGTGGAGCGGCGGGCGGTCTCGACGGTGAAGAAGCGGTCGAACAGGCGCGCGGCCTGGACCCGGGTCAGCTGGGGGGCCGGGTTTGTGAAGGTGATCGTCCCGTCCGGCGTCAGGGTGACGCGCAGATCGCCTGCGGCGTATTTGACGGCGTTTGCCAGGAGATTGTCAAAGACCCGGCGCAGGGCGGCCCCGTCCAGGCAGCGGGGGACGGGGCCCTCCGGCAGCTCGATGACGGGGGTGATGCCCTGGCGCTCCAGGGCGGGGCAGGCTGCTGCCAGGCTCTGCTCCAGCGCGTCGCGCAGGCTGAGGGGCGCGGGGGTCAGGTTTTCTGCCTGGGCAGTCAGGAGGGTGTACTGGAAGAGCTCGTCGGTAAGGCCGCACAGGGCCTTCGTCCGCTCCTGCACGATGGCAAGATAGCGGCTGGCGTCCGGCGGCAGCGGCTCCTCCTCCAGCAGCTCCAAATAGCCGCGGATGGCGGTCAGCGGGGTCCGCAGGTCGTGGGAGATGTTGGTGATGGCGGCTTTCAGCGCGGCGTCGCCATGCTGCAGCCGCAGCCGCTCGGCCCGGAGGGCCTGCAGCTGGGTGTTGATCTCGCTTGCCAGGGCCCGCACGGCCCGGTCGCCGGTGGAAAGGCAGAGGAGGGTGTTCGTCTCCGTCTGCATTTTTTCCGCGAGGCTTTCTGCGACCTCGCGGATGCCGCGCCGCACGGACCAGAGCCGCGCCAGGGCGGCAAGGGCTGCCAGGGCGCAGGCGGTGAGCAGGGCCCAGTAGCAAACTTCCATATCGGTCGCTCCTTTTTTGCGTTTATTTCAAATCCTTCCGCGCAAACAGGGCCAGGCCGCAGCCGCAGGTGGCCAGGGTGATGACCAGGGAGGCGGCCAGGGCGGCAAGCGGGTGGGTCAGCTCCTCGTTGGCAAGCAGGATGGCCTGGCCCGTCGGCAGGATGTGCACGATGGCCTGGTACACCTGCCGCAGCGCGCCGGAGACATAGTCGGGATTTGGGGCTTCGTCGCCGACGACGAAGCCGGAGCTGGTGATGACCGCGCCGGAGGCGAACTGCGGCTCGCACAGGGCGTTGTAGCAGAAGCTTGCCAGGACGATGAGCCCCAGCACCAGCAGAAGGCACGTGACGGCAGATGCGGCCCGGTTGGGCAGAAGAATGCAGACCAGGGTCAGACCTGCGCTGATGGCCGCCGTCATGGCGAGGATCAGCGCCGCCGTCTTTGCAAGCTGCAGGGCCGGGAAGGTGAACCACCCGAGCTTGGGCACGCCGGCAAGGCCCCCCAGCAGCCAGGCAAGGACGATGAAAAAGCACCCCGCCGTCGCCGTGAGGAAATACGCGCCGTAGATGGCGGCGCGGCTGTGCCCGGCGATGCACTTGTTGCGCAGCGTCCCGTCCTGGTATTCCAGGCCGAGGAAGAGACTGAGGAAGGCCGCGTGGAGGATCGGGAGGAAGGGGTAGACCTGGGTCAGCGCCGTGTCCAGCGGCAGGGCGTCCTCCCCGCCGGGGCTGCGCAGGAGATAGACGGCGGTAAAGGAGAAGGCCAGCGCCGCGCTGCACCAGAGGGCCTTGCTCTTGCGCAGGCAGAAGAAATTGGCGCGCAGCAGCTTACGCATGGCGCGCACCTCCCATCAGATCGAGATAGAAGCTCTCCAGGCTCTCCTCGCGGGGGTGGATGCTGCAGATGGTGCAATGGGCGGCCTGGGCGCGGGAGCGCGGCGTATTTTGCCGGATTTGCCGTTGCGCCCGGCGGCGCGGGCCGGTATAATAGAGAAGAAAAACGGCAAACCGGCGCGGCGCGCCCCGGAGAAAAGGAGAAAGACAATGCACGAGGCACTTTGGGAAAAATGTGTGGAATTTCACGGCCACGCCTGCGGTGGGCTGGCGCTGGGCTACCGGGCGGCGCTGTATGCCGCGCAGCTGCTGGATGTGACGGCGGCGGAGGATGAGGAGCTGGTCTGCATCGCGGAAAATGACGCCTGCGGCGTCGATGCGATCCAGGTCGTGCTGCATTGCAGCGTCGGGAAGGGGAATCTGCTCTTTCACCTGACGGGGAAGCAGGCGTTTTCGTTTTACCGGCGGGACACCGGCGCGTCTGTCCGCCTGGTGGCCGGGGCGCGGCCCAAGGGGCTGACGAAGCAGGAGAGCCGGGCCCATTATCTGCAGAGCCCGGCGGCGGACCTCTTCGCCGTCACGCCGGTGCGGCTGCCGCTGCCGGAAAAGGCGCAGAATTTTGAGAGCTACCCCTGCGCACTCTGCGGGGAGCCGGTTGCCGCGCCGTGGATCCGCTTCCAGGATGGGCAGATGCGCTGCCTGGACTGCGCCGCGCCCTACCGGCGGCTGGATCTTTGACCGGTTTTTTTAGAATTTTCGCGAAACATCGCAGAATAACGCCGCCGCCCCGGGGAGACACTAAGGACAAAGCCAAAATGTGCGCGGAGCACAAAAAACTTGCACCGGGGGGGCGGGAATGCGTGAAAAGACGAGCATTTGCGGCGCTGCTGGCACTGCTGCTGGCCTGCGCCGGGCCGGAATGCCAGGTTGCGGCGGCTCCAATGCAGGACTGCCCGCCTGCCGTGGCCCTGACGTTTGACGACGGCCCCAATGGGGCCTGCACGGAGGCGCTGCTGCGCCTGCTGGCAGAAAAAGACGTCCCGGCGACGTTTTTCCTCTGCGGCTATCGCATCGCCGAGCGGCCGGACCTGGCGGCGGCCATTGCAGACGGCGGGCATGAGATCGGCCTGCACGGCTACAGCCACGAATATTTTACAAAAATGACCCCGGAGGCCCTGGCTCAGGAGCTTGCTCAGACGGCGGCAGCCCTGGAGGACGCCGGATGCGGCGCGCCTGCGCTGCTGCGCCCGCCCGGCGGCCTGATGAGTGACGAGGTGCGGCGGCAGGCCGCGCAGGCGGGGCTCAGCCTGATTCTCTGGAATGTCGACCCGGAGGACTGGCGGGGCGGCCCGGCGCAGGCGACGGCCCAGCATGTGATCTTGCACGCCGCCCCCGGGGCCATCTTGCTGCTGCACGATCTGCAGGAGACGAGCGTGACGGCCGCGGGCCAGATCATCGACGCCCTGCAGGCCCAGGGCTACCGGTTCTTGACCGTCAGCCAGCTGGCGGCCTATTACGGCAAGGCGTTAACGCCGGGCGAGAGCTACCGCGCCTTTTCCCCGCCGGAGGAGCCCTGCTGCCCGGCGGGATAATTTTTGCGCTTTTGCGCGGTTTTTCTTGCAATGCGGCGGGGAATCGGGTATAATTAGATTAGAGATTGCCGCCCTTTTGCGGCGATAGAGAACGATAAGCGCAACGACAGAACATAGGAGGCAACGAAACGATGAAGCAGGATATGATCGTCATTCTCGACCTGGGCAGTGATGAAAACCCCAGACTCGCGAGAGAAATCCGCGCCCTGGGCGTCTACAGTGAGATCCATCCCCATGATATTACGCTGCAGCAGCTGCAGGCGCTGCCCAATGTCAAGGGCGTCATTCTGAACGGCGGCGTGAACCGCGTGGTGGACGGCGTCTCCATCGACGTCAGCCAGGAAATTTATGACTGCGGCCTGCCGGTGCATCTGGCCGACCATAAGGGCGCGCCTGCCTGGCCCGCCGACGAAGCGGCCCGGGAGCAGGCCATCTCCGATTTCATCTTCGGCGTCTGCCATGCCGAGGCCAACTGGAATATGGAGAATTTCATCGCCGACCAGATCGACCTCATCCGGGAGCAGGTGGGGGATAAGAAGGTCCTGCTGGCCCTGTCCGGCGGCGTGGACTCCTCCGTTGTCGCGGCGCTGCTCATCCGCGCCATCGGCAAGCAGCTGACCTGCGTACATGTCAACCACGGTCTGCTGCGCAAGGGCGAGCCGGAGCAGGTCATCCGCGTCTTCCGGGATGAGATGGATGCCAATCTGATTTATGTCGACGCCGTTGACCGCTTCCTGGATAAGCTGGCGGGCGTCAGCGACCCGGAGCAGAAGCGTAAGATCATCGGCGGCGAATTTATCCGCGTCTTTGAAGAAGAGGCCCGCAAGCTCGACGGCATCGAATTCCTGGGCCAGGGCACGATCTATCCGGATATCATCGAGTCCGGCACGAAGACGGTCAAGGCCGTCAAGTCGCATCACAACGTCGGCGGCCTGCCGGAGGACCTGCAGTTTGCCCTGGTCGAGCCGCTGAAGATGCTGTTTAAGGACGAAGTCCGCGCCTGCGGCAAGGCCCTGGGCCTGCCAGATAACATGGTCTACCGGCAGCCGTTCCCCGGCCCCGGCCTGGGCGTCCGCTGCCTCGGCGCCATCACCCGCGACCGCCTGGAGGCGCTGCGGGAGGCCGACGCCATCATGCGGGAGGAGTTTGCCAACGCCGGTCTTGCCGGGAAGGTCTGGCAGTACTTCACCATCGTGCCTGATTTCAAATCCGTCGGCGTGCGGGACAATGCCCGGACCTTTGCCTGGCCGGTCATCCTCCGCGCGGTGAACACCGTCGACGCCATGACGGCGACCATCGAGGAGATCCCCTACGCCATCCTGCATAAGATCACCGCCCGCATCACAAACGAGGTCCCCGGCGTCAACCGCGTCCTCTACGACCTCACCCCGAAGCCCTGCGGCACGATCGAATGGGAATAAAACGAAAAATCCGAAAAACCCAGTAATTGCAACGGTTTTCGGACTTCGCCCATTTCTTCTGATAAGGTTTTGATAAGATTCCACCTCAATGCAATTATTCTGCGTTGCAAGTGGCTTGTGAGTAAAGAATAATTTCGACTATCTCATATAATTCCCATATTAGCATTTAAGCCCGTACTGATCGGATTGATATAGTCCCCTTAGAGTAGACACTCGAA
>CAKTTR010000071.1 GCA_934615645.1 uncultured Oscillospiraceae bacterium
GCATGGGGACTCGAACCCCAACGCATTGCTGCACGAGAACCTAAATCTCGCATGTCTACCAATTCCATCATGCCCGCGTGGTGTTTGGAGGGGAGATGATGCAGCAATTTTTTTTATTTTATCATGCCAATAGGGAATGGTCAATGGAATTTACGTGATTTGTGGCAGATTGCACAATTTCCAGGCAGTGTGTTTTTGCTTTCTAACATTATTGCTTGACAGTTCTTAAAAAGCACAGTACAATAAATTTTGGATTGGTATGGCCAGCAGAAAGATCTGGGGTAGATTCTGCCGGCTTGACTTATTCTCAACATACCCAAATTTTGAAAAAAAGGAGGTGTGCGCAGGTTTATGCAATGGTACGTTATTGTCCTGCCCTTGGCAGGGTTTATTCTTGGTGCTATTATCTTTTTCCTCGCCGGTATCCGCTACCGCAAAAAGGTCGCGGAGAAGGAGATCGGCAGCGCAGAGGATGAGGCCAGACGGCTCGTGAACGACGCCATCAAGGCCGGTGAAAACAAAAAGCGCGAAATGCTGGTCGAAGCGAAAGAGGAAATCCATAAATCTCGTACCGAAAGCGAAAAGGAAAACAAGGAGCGCCGGGCGGAACTGCAAAAACAGGAACGCCGGCTGCAGCAAAAAGAGGAATCTCTGGATAAGAAAATGGATTCCTTTGAGCGGAAGGAAGAGGATCTGCGGAAAAAGCAGCAGCAGATTGCCGCCACCCAGGAGGAGGTCAATCTCATTAAAAAGAGCCAGCTGGAAATGCTGGAAAAGCTGTCCGGCCTGAGCCAGGAGGACGCGAAAAACTATCTGCTGCAGAACATCGAATCCGAAGTGCGCCACGAGTCGGCCATGAAGATCAAGGAGATCGAGGCGCAGTACAAAGAAGAGGCGGACAAGCTGGCAAGAGAAATCATCTCCATCGCGATCCAGCGCTGCGCGGCGGATCATACCGCTGAGGCAACAGTCTCTGTCGTGCCGCTGCCCAATGATGAAATGAAAGGCCGCATCATCGGCCGTGAAGGCCGGAATATCCGCACCCTGGAGACGATTACCGGTGTCGATCTGATCATCGACGATACGCCGGAGGCCATCACCGTCTCCTCCTTCGACCCGGTTCGCCGCGAGATTGCCCGTCTGGCGCTGGAAAAGCTCATCACAGACGGCCGCATCCACCCCACGCGGATCGAAGACATGGTCGAAAAGGCGCGCCGCGAGGTCGATCGCGTCATCAAGCAGGAGGGCGAGCGGGCCACCTTCGAGACGGGCATCCACAATCTGCATCCCGAGCTCATCAAGCTCTTGGGGCGGCAGAAGTACCGCACGTCTTACGGCCAGAATGTTCTTAACCACTCCATCGAGGTCGCGCATATTGCGGGTTTGCTTGCCAGCGAGCTGGGCGTAGATGTCCAGTTGGCAAAGCGCGCCGGCCTGCTGCATGACCTAGGCAAATCTGTCGACCACGAGATGGAAGGCAGCCACGTCCAGTTGGGTGTGGAGCTGGCCCGGAAATACAAGGAAAGCCCGGCTGTGATCCACGCCATCGAGGCGCATCACGGCGACGTGGAGCCGCGGACGGTCATCGCTTGCCTGGTGCAGGCGGCCGACGCCATCTCTGCATCCCGCCCCGGCGCAAGACGCGAGAATGTGGAAAACTACATCCGCCGTCTGGAAAAGCTGGAGACGCTCACCGGCTCTTACCCCGGCGTCGAAAAGGCATATGCCATCCAGGCGGGCCGCGAGGTCCGGATTATGGTCAAGCCCGAGGAGGTCTCGGAGGACAATATGATCCTGCTTGCCAGAGACCTGGCGAAGAAGATCGAGTCCGAGCTGGAATACCCCGGCCAGATCAAGGTCAACGTGATCCGCGAGACAAAAGCCGTGGAATACGCAAAATAATTGTTCGCAAAAAGGACACGCTGCTGCGGCAGCGTGTCCTTTTTGCGTGTGGGGCTTTGCCCCTATAGGACCTCTCGGGGCAGTGGGCGGGAGCAGAGGACATCAAGATTCCCGTTGCGGCAGCGGATCGCGTCGAGAAACGCCTTGGGCGGGGTATCGCCCGGAAGGACGATCTCGTATTCCAGCGAGAAGCGTGTGCCCATATTGGACGTTTTGACGCGGTTTAGGCGCCAGGCGCGGGTGTACTGCGCGAAGAGATCGTCAAAAAGGCCATCGTAATCCAGATTCTCTGGAATGGTGATCTTCAGCGTCCGGACTGCGGCGCGGTCCTGGCCAAAGCCCAGGGCGGTGAACAGCAGTAAAAAGCTGGTCAGCAGCAGGCAGGCCAGGACGGCGATGCCGAGATAACCCATGCCGGTTGCAAGGCCGATGGCCATGGCAAGGAACAGCACAGCGATTTCCCGGGCTGTACCCGGGATCGAGCGGAAGCGGACAAGGCTGAACGCTCCGGCCACGGCGACGCCTGCGCCCAGATTGCCATTGACCAGCATGATGACGATCTGCACCACAGCGGGCAGGATCGCCAACGTAAGGCCAAAGCTCTGGCTTGTTCGGGCGCGGAAATTGCTGGCCAGGGCCAAAACGATGCCCAGCGCAAGGGAGACGCCGGTGCAGATCAAAAAGGTAGGCAGGGTCAAGCTCTGGCCCAGAATGGAATCAAGCACAGCGCAGCCCCTCCTTTGCAAGCTCCTGCCGGTAGCAGGCGCCATATTTGGAAAACGAGGTAGGGAAAATGCCCTGGGCGGAGAGCAGGCGGCTTAGCCAGAGCGGGCAGGCGCCGGGGAGCTTGATCTCCAGCAAAACATCGTCCGGCGGCAGCAGGGGCGCGCCGTGATCGCCCAGGCGCAGGTCCAGCTCCGTCTGCCGCCAGCGGAGGTTCGTATCAAAGGTGACCCGCAGGCCAGCATCCTGCGCGCCGGAGAAGGCTTGGCGATCATAGGCGATAAAGACCCGAGGCTCCGCCCGGTAGCGGGCCTGAAATTGGGCGATCTCTGCGCCGATCTGCCCGGCGGCACGGACTGGCAGGTCCCGCGTTAGCAGACCGGCGGCCTCCTGTGCTGCGGCTGTGATCCGGCGTTTGTAGACGATACCGGCATACTTTTTCTTGATTTCCAGAAAAACCGGCGCTTGATCGCTGGGGACGCCGTAGCTGCGGACCCGGAGCTTTTCTTTATAGACCGGCTTTTCCAGGCAGGCCCGGATCAGCTGCCAATCGGCGGTGTCATAATAAAGATTGCAGATGGTGTAACTGCTGTAGCGGTCCGGGGTGAGATAGGGCTGCATTTGCTGCAGCAGCGCCTGCTGCTGGCCGGCACGCAGCCGGTACTTTTTTTCATAGCGGGCAAAGCTTGTTTGAATTTGCTCTTTCATAGGGCGTACCTCCTTCTGGACCTATCCTAGCCGATGAAATTAAAGGCAACCTAAAGGCGCGCCTTTAGCTAAGCTTTAGGTTGCACTGCTATGCTTTGCCCAGAAACCGAAACCAAAGTGCCGTGACCTGGCTGGATGTGCCGGGCCGCATGCGTAAATAAGGAGGTTGTTTCAAATGAAAAAATGGAAGAAATGGACGGCGCTGCTCTGCGCCGGGGCGATGCTCATCTCCCTGGCTGCCTGCGGCACGCAGAGCGCTGGTTCTGATTCGCTGTCAGCCTACGCCGGGCAGAGCGTAACGGGGCAGATCACCGCCTTGGATGGCACGTCCGTCACGCTGCAATTGGGGGAGCTGAGCCAGTCTGATGCTACGCAGCCCTCGGACGCGACGCCACCGGAGAAGCCGGAAAGCGACCGCAGCGATGATACTGCTGGGCAGAAAGACGGGACACAGCAGTCCGATGCAACACCGCCGGAGAAGCCAGAGGGTGACGCCACCGGTGATGGAGCAGCGCAAGATGCTGGGACGCAGCCGTCGGATATGACACCGCCGGAAAAACCGGAGGGTGACGCCACCGATGATGGAGCAGCGCAAGATGCCGGGACGCAGCCGTCCGACGCGACGCCGCCGGAAAAACCGGAAGGCGACAGCGACGGTGCGGCCATGGACGGCAGTACGCCGCCGGACGGCCAGATGCCGAATGGTACGCCGAGCGAGCAGACGTTCACCGCGGGCACCCAGACGCTGACGGTGGATCTCGCAGACGTGACGATCACCCAAAATGACGAGAGCATTGCATTTGCGGACCTCGCGGTGGACGATATTCTGACCCTGACCTTTGACGAAGACGGCACGCTCACCGCCGCCGCACTGGAGACGCTTTCCAGCGGCAGCGCGGGGGGCGACCAGGGCGACAGTGCCACGACCATCACGGAAGACGGTACGTATACCGACACCGCCTATTACTCCACCGGCGATGATGAAAACGCCCTGCGGGTGGACGGCGCAACGGTGACGCTGGAAAATAGTACTGTCTCGAAAAACGGCGGCGCGTCGTCCAACGCGGAAAACGGCGATTTCTACGGCGTCAACGCCGCCCTCCTGGCGACAAATGGCGCGCAGGTGACGATCCGGAACGCAACGATCACCTCGGACGCGCAAAATGGCAACGGCGTTTTTAGCTATGGCAGCGGGACGACCGTCCAGATCTCAGACTCTACCATCACGACGACCGCCGATAATTCCGGCGGCCTGCAGACGACCGGCGGCGGGACAACGAATGCAGAGAACCTGACCGTCGAGACCAGCGGCAACTCCTCCGCGGCCATCCGCTCCGACCGGGGCGGCGGCACCGTCACCGTCGACGGCGGCAGCTATACCTCCAACGGCTATAACTCCCCGGCGGTGTATTCCACGGCGGATATCACGGTCCAAAACGCAGCGCTGACCGCCAATCACTCTGAGGCGCTCGTGATCGAAGGGGAGAATAGCATCACCCTGGAAAACTGCGATGTCACCGGCAATATGAGCGATACCGAAGGGGCAAGCTCCGATGAAAATGTCCACAATGTGATGATCTACCAGTCCATGTCCGGCGACGCCAATGTCGGCACGGCAGAATTCTCGATGACCGGCGGCTCGATGACCGGGAAAAACGGGGACCTCATCTATGTGACGAATACCAGCTGCACCCTGCGGCTCTCCGGCGTCACGCTGGAGAATGAGGATGCGGACGGCCTGCTCCTCCGGGTCGCGGGCAACGCAGCGACCCATGGCTGGGGCACCGCCGGCAGCAACGGCGCGCAGGTCGAATTCGCCGCGGATGACCAGGTGCTGACCGGGGATATCTCCGTCGATGCGATCTCCTCGCTGCAGCTGCGGCTGTGCAATGGAAGCACGTATACCGGCGCGATCCAGATGGTCGAGAACGCCCAGGGCGGCACGTCGGCCGATGCCCAGGTCAATGTGACGATCGAGAGTGGCTGCACCTGGGTCCTGACCGGCGACTGCACCATCACGAGCCTGGAGAATAACGGGACGATCGACTTTAACGGCTATACCATTACCCTGGCCGACGGAACGGTCCTGCAGTAACAAAGGAGGCGGCTATGAAACGAAAAACGGCTCTGCGTTGGGCTGCGGCAGACGCCCTGTGCTTTTCCTTTTCCGATAATGCCATTGCCGTCACAGGGGAGAGCGGGTCCGGCTATACCGTGGGGGGAACGACGCTGACGATCAGTGCCGCCGGGACCTATCAGGTCTCGGGCTAATGCAGCGACGGCGCGATCAAGATCAAAAAAGGGGTCACCGGCGTCACCCTGGTCCTGGCGGGCTTGGACCTGACCAGTGCCGATACCGCGCCGGAAAACGAAAACGCAGAAAACGCCGTGCTGAAATGCAAGGCAGGCAGCCAGGTCGTGCTGGGCGGCGGGGGAACGCTGATCATCACGTCCCACGGCAAGCACGGTATCTCCTCCGGCGGGGCAGACGAGCAGGACGCCAGCTTGCGTGTCTGCACTCTGACCTTGCAGATCACGACCGAAGTCGGCGATGCCATCCACGCCGGGCAGGCACTGACGATCGAGAGCGGGGCGCTGACCTTGAACGCCGCTGATGACGCGCTGCACAGCGATGTGTTGCTTACCATCGGCGCGGCAGATACAGACGGCCCGGCGATCTGCATCACCGGCTGCTATGAGGGCGTCGAAGCGGCGCAGATCGCCATCTGCAGCGGCGATCTGGAGATCACCGCGACGGATGACTGCATCAATGCTGCCAATTCCCAGCTGCAAGGCGCTGCGTTCGAGATCGCCATCTCCGGCGGCCGCATCACGGCCTACAGCACCGGCGGCGATGGCTTTGATTCCAACGGCACCATGACGATCACCGGTGGTGACATCACCGTCTGGACCGCCAACACAGCGGACAACCAACCCCTGGACGCCGATGGCGCGATCACCATCACCGGCGGGACGGTCCTAGCGGCGGGCGGCAGTGGCGGCATGGGGATGCAGCTCACGACGGAACAGCCCTATCTGCTCCAGCAGAGCGGCGCTGCCATTGCGGCGGGCGAGACGCTCTGCGTCGCCGATGCGGATGGGACGAGCATTCTGGATGCAGGCCAGGCCCCCTGCGCTGTCAGCTTCCTGTTCTATACCAGCTCCGATCTGACGGACGGCCAGACGTATACGCTCCAGCACTCCGGCAGCACATCGGCGCAGTTAGAAGCCCAGACCGGTGCGCTGCAGGGCGGCATGATGCAGGGAGGTCCGGCGGGCGGACCGGGCGCGGGCAACGGACGCCCGGACGCCCAGCCATCTGGCGGCCAGGGCGGCGCGCCTGCCGCGCCTGCAGATGGCACCCCGCCTAGCGGCGCCTCCAATGGCACAAGCGCCTGACCCTTGCAAAAAAGCACTGCGCTTTGCCGGTTTTGCCCGGCGGCGCAGCGCTTTTTTCGCTTTCCTCCTGCGGACAGTTGCATTTACCAGATGGATATGCTACACTGTATCTTGCACTACTTTAGGGGAGAGAAAAAATGGAAGAACAACAGAAAAAGAGAAGTACATTTTCCGGCAAGCTCGGTTTTGTATTGGCGGCAGCGGGCGCATCAGTCGGGCTGGGCAATATATGGCGATTCCCGTATCTCGCGGCAAAGTATGGCGGCGGGATCTTTTTGCTCGTTTATATTATCCTGGCGCTGACCTTTGGCTTTTCCATGATCGTCGCTGAGACGGCCTTGGGCCGTATGACAGGCAAGAGCCCCGTCGGCGCATTTGCCGCCTTTGGAAAGACAAAATGGCGCTCCTGCGGCGGATGGATCAATGCGATCATCCCGATTTTGATTGTCCCGTATTATTCCGTCATCGGCGGTTGGGTTATCAAGTATCTGGTCGGCTATCTCAGTGGGCACGGCGCGCAGCTGGCGGCGGACGGCTATTTTACCTCGTTTATCTCGAGCGGCGTCTCCACGGAGGTCTGCTTTGTGATTTTTGCCCTGTTTACGCTGGGGATCATCTTTGCGGGTGTCCGCAACGGCATCGAGCGGGTCTCCAAAATCATGATGCCGATCCTGGTGATCTTATCGCTGGTAATCACCGTTTATTCCGTGACGCGGCCCGGCGCGTGGGAAGGCGTCAAATACTTCTTGGTGCCGAATTTTAAGGATTTCTCCTGGATGACCGTCGTCACCGCCATGGGGCAGGTGTTCTACTCTCTGTCCATTGCCATGGGGATCCTGATCACCTTCGGCTCTTATATGAAGAAGGATGTTTCGATTGAAAAGTCCACCCGTAATGTGGAGATCTTCGATACGGCCATCGCGATCCTGGCGGGCCTGATGATTATCCCCGCAGTCTTTGCCTTCTCCGGCGGCAGTGCAGAGAATCTGCAGGCGGGCCCATCTTTGATGTTTATCACGCTTCCGAAGGTCTTTGCCAGCATGGGGCTGGGGACGGCGGCTGGGATTCTTTTCTTCGTCCTTGTGCTGTTTGCCGCGGTGACCAGCTCCATCGCCCTGACCGAGAGCGCCGTCTCGACGTTTGAGGATCAGTTCGGCTGGAGCAGAAAGAAAGCGACGCTGATCGTCGGCATCGTGATGCTTGCGCTGGGGACCTTGTCCTCCCTGGGCTATGGCCCGCTGGCCGGAGTGAAGCTCATCGGGATGCAGTTTTTGGATTTCTTTGATTTCTTGACAAACTCTGTCATGATGCCCATCGCCGCTATCGCGACTTGCCTGCTGGTCTCCCGGGTCGTCGGTGTCGGCAAGATCGAGCAGGAGGTCCTGATCGGGGAGACGACGTTCCGGCGGAAGAAGATCTTCAATTTTATGATCCGCTTCCTGTGCCCGGTTTTTGCGGTCATTATCCTGCTGAGCTCCATTGCCAATGCGTTTGGCTGGATCTCAATGTAAATTATTTCGTTGCAAACGGCCCTCGCTGCGCCTGGCTTCAGGCGCAGCGAGGGCCGTTTTTTAGGCCTGCGCGGTAAGCTGCCGCCGAAACAGCGCCCGAAAGAGCAGCCGAACCAGAGGCCCAATCAAGAAGACCTGCAGGCAGAGCGCGACCGGGAAGCACAGGCACGCCAGCTGAAGCCATTGGGGGAACCAGCCGGCGGTGAGGCCGCCGTGATACAACGTGGCGAACAGGGTAATGCAGGGCACGATCAGGCAGACCGTGCAGCATTGGATCGCCAGCGTGAAAAAGATGGGCGGCAGCGCCCCAGGTGGGATGATCCGCAGCGCAAGCTTTTGCGCCAGCCGCGTGATGCAGAAGAAGATCAGCAGGAAGACCAGTAGGTACTCGGCCCACATTTCCCGGATCGCCAGCAGAAATACGGGCCCGGCCAATCCGCCCAGCTTCCGCGCGATGGCGTAGATGGTCATGCAATGTACAGACGCGGATAGCCTTCATAGCGGTCGGTGTATTTTCTTTCATGCAGCACGCCGGAGCAGTCCTTGACGTACTTCTACACGCGCGCATAGTAATCATCGTAGTAATTTGCGGGAACAGAATAGCCGGAACGGGCAAGACCTATGATTGCCCATTCGCCGCCAATGGAGCCGACCTCCGGTGCCTTGACAGCGGACACCATATAAGCGGCGCTGCCTTGTACTTCATTCTGGACGCTGGATGCCGCCAACGCGGGAACGGTCAGCGTCAACAGGATCGCGAGGGTCAGAATCCATGCGGAGATTCGTTTGATTCTTCTCATTTGTATTTCCCCCTATAAATGCGGCAATCAGGGCTGCCCCCAAATGGGGGCAGCCCTGTGCTGCAAAGTGATTATTTTGTGGTCTTCGCCACGTTTTCCACGAAGCGGTGGAGAATGGCTGCAACCTGTGCGCGGGT
>CAKTTR010000072.1 GCA_934615645.1 uncultured Oscillospiraceae bacterium
GCTTAGCCCCGCAGCTGCTGCAGCAGAGACTGGGAGATGGCTTCGATCTGCGAGGCGCTGAGCTTTGCCGCACTGCCGGAAGCAGCGGGGGCCGCAGCGTCCGGCGCCGGATGGCCGCCGCGCAGGTCGGACAGCTCCTTCGTGCCGTAAGCGACCCGGCGAATGTTCATCAGGTTCAGCGGTGTGATGTTATCCGAAGTCGCGCTGCCGCCGACGGCGCCGCAGCCCAGCGTCAGTGCCGGGGGCAGAGAGGTCGTCGCGCCGACGCCGCCCAGTGCCGCCGCCACATTGACCAGCAGCCGGGAGACAGGCTTGCGCAGTGCAAAGGCCCGGATGACTTCCTTGTTCTCGCTGTGGATCGTCATCGTATGGCCCACGCCTTCGTTATTGAGGATCTCAATGCAGCGCTCGCAGGCGGCATGCCAATCGTCCTCGACATAGAACGCCAGGATCGGGCAGAGCTTTTCCCGGGAATAAGGGTTCTTCTTGCCGACCGTCGTCTGCTCCGAGATCAGCACGCGGGTACCCGCCGGGATGGAAATGCCAGCCATATCCGCGATGCGCGCCGCGCTCTTGCCGACGATGGCAGGGTTCATCGTGCCGTTGGCCCGGAGAATAAACTTGGAGACCTTCTCCGACTCCTCCGCGTTCATGAAATAGCCGCCCTGGCGGGTCAGCTCTGCCATCACAGCATCCTTGCTACACCGCTCGACGACGACGCTCTGCTCCGATGCGCAGATCGTGCCGTTGTCAAACGTCTTGCTGTCGAAGATGCGCTTGACGGCCAGGGGGATATTGGCGGATTTTTCAATAAAGGCCGGACCGTTGCCGGGGCCAACGCCCAGGGCCGGATTGCCGGAAGAGTATGCCGCCCGGACCATCGCCTCGCCACCGGTGGCCAGGATGATGCCGATCCGGCGATCCTTCAGCAGCGCGCTTGTCCCTTCCATGGAGGGGATGGTGATGCACTGCACCAGGTTCTCCGGCGCACCTGCCCGGCGGGCAGCGTCCTTGACGATCTCCACCGTGCGCAGAATGCTCTTCTTCGCATTGGGGTGCGGGCTGATGACGATGGCATTGCCCGCCTTCAGGGAGATGATGCTCTTATACAGGACCGTCGAGGTCGGGTTCGTCGAGGGGATCAGCGCCGCCACGACGCCCATGGGAACGGCCACTTCAAAAATGCCCGCTGCCGGGTCATCCCGAATGATGCCGACGGTCTTCATATCTTTAATGGAGTCGTAGGTCATGGTGCTGCCCAGCAGATTCTTGAGGATCTTATCCTGCCAGACGCCGAAGCCCGTCTCCTCAACCGCCATTTTGGCCAGCTCCTCAGCATGGGCCGCGCCAGCCTTGGCGATCTCTTCTACAATGTGATCCACCTGCGCCTGGGTAAACGAGGCGTAGGCTTCCTGCGCTTTTTTCGCATTGGTGATCAGGTTTCTGACTTCCTGAATTGATTGTAAGTCTCTGTCGAATTCCATATGTAATGAACCTCCGCAAAAATGCGTTTGTCCCGGGGCCGCCTGGGGCAGCCCCGGTATGCGATATCGCCGCGCCGCCGCCCGGAATCGGGCTTAGTCCGAAAACGGCGCGAAGGTCTGCTCCCCGTGGCTGGTGTAGCTGTCGATGATCCCGCAGATCGTCTGATCGGCGATGCAGACTTTGTCGTTCAGCAGCATGTTGGCCGCGCCGCCGTCGATATTGACCAAGACAATATCGCCGACCCCGGCATCCACACAGTCGAACACGATTTGGCGGGCGCCGTCCGGCTGGCGGGTATCCGGGTCCAGATATTCGACCAGCATCAGCTTATAGCCGGTATAACACGGATCCTTGACGGTGGAGACGACATTCCCCACCACACGTGCCAAGCGCACCGGCGGCACCCCCTTTCTTAAATCTCTTCGTTATAGGTGTCGATAAATCCGACAATGGCGGCATCGGCCGGCAGCAGGTCCTGCCGGAAGATCCGGGCGGCCTCTTTGGAGCCGATGAGATAGACCTCATCGCCATAGCCCGCCTGGCGTGTGTGGTCGGCAGCCACGATCAGCCCCTTTTCCACACCATTTTCGATCTTCCGGACGACCAGCAGCGGGACCCCTTCCAGATGGGATTCCTTGACCGTCGCGACGACCGTGCCGGCCACGATGCCCCGGTACATTACGCCTGCGCCTCGATGCTGGGCAGGATGAATTCAACATCGCTATGCGGACGCGGAATGACATGCACGCCATACAGCTCGCCCACACGCTTGGCTGCCGCCGCGCCTGCGTCGACTGCCGCCTTGACCGCGCCGACATCGCCGCGGACCATCACGGTCACAAGACCGCTGCCGATCTGCTGCTTGCCGATCAGATGTACGTTTGCCGCCTTGACCATGGAGTCGGCTGCTTCGATGGCCCCGATCAGGCCTCTGGTCTCTACCATTCCGAGTGCTTCTTTCATAATTGGTTCCTCCTAAAAACAACGTGTATGGATTGACAAATGAATGGGGGATCGCCTCAGCCGATGGCCTTCAGCATATCCGGATGCGGCGAGGGGATCACGCAACTGCGGGCCATCAGGCCCTGCGTCTCCTCCAGCGCCTCTGCAGCGCGGATGGACGCCTCAACAGCGGCCACCTCGCCCGTCAGCAAAACAAAGGACTTGCCGCCCAAGCCCCGGCCCAGCCGGACCTCCAGCAGCGTGACGTCCGCCGCCTTGGCCGCGGCATCCGCCGCGTGAATGGCAGCGCACAGGGAGTAGCACTCCATAATGCCCAGAGCATTGAGCTGCTCCACGGACGTGCAGGCGCAAATCGCCGGGGCGACCTGCGGATCCACATTGGGAATCACCAGGCTGTCAACGAGATAGCTCTCATTGTCCGCCTTCCCGGCTTCGACCGCCGAGCGGACTGCCGCCACGTCACCGGTGACGACGATATAGTATTTCCCGGCGCAGACACAGCCCGCGCTGACCAGCTCTACGTCCGCCGCTTTCAGCATCGCGTCGCAGGCGAACATCCCGGTGGGAATGCTCATAAATTCGTTCATGCCAATTGCGCTCATGGTGTCACTTCCTTATCTCAATGTAATCCGCCGTGACCGCCGTCACGACGCCGTCGATCGAAGCGTGAATTCTTGCGCCGAGACCCGTCGGCTCGGAGATCAGCTGCCCACAGGTGACCCGGTCGCCTTCCTGGACGACGGGCTTGTTGGGCGCGCCGATGTGCATTTTCAGCGGGATTCGTACCGCGTCCGCCGTGATGGCCGGGCCCATGGGCGCGTCACCGTCAAATTGCTTCAGGTCCAGCCGCAGGAGCATCCGCTCCGTCGGCACCCGTTTATTCTCAATGCCGCCATCCGGGGCGTATTTGACTTCTTTGCGCGGCTTAATGCCCTGGCGCTGCAGGCGGCCCTTGGCCTGCTGCATCGCAACAGAGGGTTTCAGGCCGAAGTTGCAGGCGTAGTACGTACAAATGCCGCAGTCGCAGCAGCTGAAGATGCCGTTGTGATCGCCCAGCAGCGCATCATTGCCCGATGCCAGCGCCCGCATGGCCTTATGGGGCTCCACATGCAGGCCCATGGCGTTCCGGGGACACATCTGCGTGCACATGGAGCACTGGCAGCAGACCGCTTTGGCAAGCACCTGGTCCCGGGCGGGGCTCGGTGTCTTTTTCTGCAGCAGCGGGTGGCCCTTCGGAATGGCAAGCAGGCCGCCGGTCGTTTTCGTCACAGGCTGGGAAAGATCGTCCGTCAGCTTGCCCATCAGGGGGCCGCCGACGATAAACTGACAGTCGCAGGTCGTGCCGCCCGCCGCCTCCAGCAGCAGGGCCAGCGGCGCGCCGATGGGCGCTTCCACTGTGATCGGGTGCGCCACCGCGCCGGCGATCGTCACCAGCTTGTGGGTCACCGGCTTGCCCTGCAGGGCGTTATGAATATTGAGGACGGTGCTGACATTACTGACCACGCAGCCCACATCCAGCGGGATGCCGCCGGTGGGGACCGTCTTGCCCGTAATGCAGTAGACCAGGTTCTGCTCGTCGCCCGCCGGATAGAACGATTCGGAGAGATAGACCTCCACGCCCGTCCCGGCAGCGGCGTCGGAAATAGCCTTGGCCGCCTCGTGATAATGCCGCTTCAGCGCGATGGTCGCTTTTGCAGCGCCCAGATGCTTCTGGATGGTCTGGACCGTCTCAACGATCTCCGACGCATGGCGCTCCATCGTATGCCGGTCCGTCCGCAGCAGCGGCTCACACTCGATGCCGTTGACGATAAAATGCTCCGCCTGACACTTCAGCTTCACATGGGTCGGAAACCCTGCGCCGCCAGCGCCGACGACGCCCGCCGCGCTGATTTTCTCAATTAGTTCCATTGTCTGCACCACCGTCTTTGGTAAAAATTCTCTTGTGATGGATATCAATGTGGTCGATGATTGCGATAATGGCGTTGTCCGCCGGCTTGCCGTCTGTCAGCGTGGTCTGCCGGGAGGACGAACCGCTGACGATCATGACGATCTCCCCCTCGCCCGCGCCGACGGTGTCGATGCTGACGATGGGCGCACCCTTTTCCTGGAACGTATCCAGGTCAATGGGCTTGACGATCAAAAGCTTCAGCCCGTCCAGCTTTTCGGACTTGCTGGTGCTGACCACGTTGCCAATTACTCTTGCTATCTGCATAAAGCCTCCTATACCCGGCGGATCTGCAGCCCAGTCGCCGCAGAGCGGTCCGCCGCAGCCGGGGTGATGATCGCCCGCTGGGTGCACAGCAACTCCGCCTGATTGGCGCGGATGGCGTCATTCACGTCCTGCTCTGTCACCAGATCCAGCACCGTGGGCGCCGGGACAGCAGATGCCGCCGCCGCAAAGGACGCTGCTGCCGTCTGGGCAATGGCCGAGACCGACGGCGCCGCCTGCACCGCAGGCGCTGCCAGGGCCCGACATGCCGCCGTATCTGCCACTAATTCTACATAAGCGCCGTTGGAAAGCAGCGCGCTGTTGGCTTCGTCCGTATCAATGTGCATTTCCAGGTCGTGCCCCTTCCCTGCGCGAATGATGACATCGCCCCAGACGCAGGGCCGGGCCGACTGGACGCGCACTGAGACCCGGTCGCCGTCGTGCAGGCCATAGGCCTCCGCCTGGTCCCCGGCCATATGGATATGCCGGGCCGCGACGATGACGCCCTGGGAAAGCTCCAGTTCCCCGGCCGGGCCGATGAGCTTGCACCCCGGTGAGCCCGCCAGATCGCCGGACATGCGCACCGGCGCTTTGATACCCAGCTTCATGGCGTCTGTCATCGCAAGCTCCACCTGGGTCGCGCTGCGAACCGGGCCAAGGACCCGGACCCGTTCCAGCTTCCCCTTGGGGCCGACAACAGTCACCTGCTCCTCCGCGGCAAACTGGCCAGGCTGGCTCAGCTCCTTTTTCGGCTGCAGCGCATGGCCGCTGCCGAAGAGCACCTGCAGGTCCGCCTGGGACAGATGCACGTGCCGCGCGGAGATGCCCACCGGCACAAACCGCACCGCTTGCCGGGCCAAAGCTGTCAGCACGCAGTTGCGGATCATCAATTCTTGTTTTTCCAATCATTCCACCTACTTTCCATGGGATTCGGCGCTGCCTGGGCTTATCCTGCGCAGGCAGAAAATACAGGTGCGGCCGCACCGGTATTCGATTCATTTTTATTTATATAACCTTAGCACATTTTTTCCCGTTTGTAAATCCTTTCTCCCGGGTTTTTCCTAGGGATTCGTGCTTCTTTTTTGCCCCGGCGTGAATTTTGCTTGCGGCGGGGCGCGATTCGTGTTACGATGGCCGCAAGAAAGGAGCGATACGCTATGCTAAAAGGAATCGCGGCCTGCATCAGCCCCGCGCTCTTGCAGGTCCTCAGTGAGATGGGCTGCGGGGATACGTTGGTCCTGGCCGGGGCAAATTTCCCGGCAGCTGCCTGCGCCAAGGAGACGATCCTCCTCCGGGCCGACGGCGTCGGAACACTGCCGCTGCTGGAGGGGATCCTCAAGCTGCTGCCGCTGGATGAAAACGTCCCGAACCCAGTGCAGCTGGTCGAACGGACAAGCGCTGACGGCGATCTGCCCGTCCCCCTCTGGGAGGACTACAAGGCCATCGTCGCCAAATATGACGCCCGGGGCGACGCCGCCATCGACTGGACCGACCGCTATAAATTCTATACCATGGCCACCCGGGCCTATGCCGTCGTCGCCACCGGGGAGCTTGCCCCCTATGCCAGCATTCTGCTGCAAAAGGGCAACGTCACCCCTGAGATGCTGTAAAAGCTTGCATGTGTCAAAAAAGTATTTTTGACACATGCTCAAACGAGACTCCCCTGTATAAGTTTGAGTAACAAAATCAAAGATTTTGACTCTCACTTACCGCTTCGCTGGGCTCTCGTTTGAAAGGGCTTGCACCCTGCTGCGCGCATAATTTTCACGCCTTCGGCATGAAAATTCCACACTTGCAGGGCGAAAAGTATTTTCCCCGACTATGCGGTGCATGGGTTCGACTTAGCCAAATGCGCAATGCTTGCGCGTTTGGAGTCTCACCCACTTGCCGCCGGAGAAAATGATTTTGACTTTATTTGCGCCGTGCGCGGCGCAAACTCTGCGAGGCGTTGGGCAGTTTGAAGGGCTTGCTGCGGGAAAGCGCAGCAAGCCCTCGTTTTTATTTCCCGCTCTGGCGATTTTTCATGACCTGGCGCATCCGGACGGAGTGGTCCAGGATCTGCTTGCGCATCCGCAGATTCTGCGGCGTGACCTCCAGCAGCTCATCGTCGGCCAGATACTCCAGGCACTGCTCCAGAGAGAGCACCCGCGGCGGCACCAGCCGCACAGCCTCATCGCTGCCGGCTGCCCGCATATTCGTCAGCTGCTTTTTCTTGCAGACATTGACAGCCATATCCTCGTTGCGGTTGCAGGAGCCGACGATCATCCCGGCGTAGACCGGGGTACCGGGGGCAATAAACATCGCGCCGCGATCCTGCACGCCGCCGATACCGTAGGCCGTCGCCTCGCCCGTCTCAAAAGCGATGAGGGAGCCGGTGCTCCGGCGGGCGATCTCGCCCTTCATAGGGCAATAGGAATCCAGCACAGAGGACATAATGCCCTCGCCCCGGGTATCCGTCAAAAATTCATTGCGATAGCCGAACAGGCCCCGGGAGGGGACCAGGAATTCCAGCCGGTAGCGGCTGCCCACCGGCGTCATGGAGACAAGGTCGCCCTTGCGCTGGCCGATCTTTTCGATGACCGCGCCCATGGATGCCTCCGGAACGTCCGCGACCATCCGCTCGACCGGCTCGCAGCGCACGCCGTCGATGACCTTCGTCAGCACGCGGGGCGTCGAGACCTGGAATTCGTAGCCTTCCCGGCGCATCGTCTCGATCAGGATGGAAAGATGCATTTCGCCGCGGCCTGCGACATTGAACGCATCCGTCCCCTGCTCTGTCACATGCAGGGAGACGTCCTTCAAAAGCTCCCGGTCCAGCCGGTCGCGCAGATTGCGGGAGGTGACATACTTGCCCTCCCGGCCGGCAAACGGGCTGTCGTTGATGGAGAATGTCATCTCGATTGTCGGATCGGAGATCTTGACGAACGGCAGCGGCTCCGCTTCCCCGGGGGCGCAGATCGTGCGGCCGATGGTCAGGTCCGAAATGCCGGAAAACGCGACGATCTCCCCGGCGGAGGCCTCCTGCACCGGCGTGCGGTTCAGGCCTTCAAACGTATACAGTGCAACGATCTTGCCCTTTTCCATCATCTCCGGGTCGTGATAGTCGCAGATGGTAATCTCCTGATTCTGGCGGATCGTGCCCCGCTCGATGCGGCCGATGCCGATCCGGCCGACATATTCATTATAGTCAATGGACGAGACCAGCATCTGCAGCGGCGCGTTGCAGTCGCCGGTGGGGGCCGGGATATAGTTGACGATCGTTTCAAACAGCGGCGTCAGGTCGATGCCGATGTCCGTTGGGCCGTAAGACGCGATGCCCTGGCGGGCGGAGCAGAACAGTGTTGGGGAGTCGAACTGCTCCTCCGTTGCATCCAGATCCAGCAGCAGCTCCAGGACCTCGTCCATGACCTCTTCAATGCGGGCATCCAGCCGGTCGATCTTGTTGACGACAACGATGACCTTGTGCCCCAGCTCCAGCGCCTTCTGCAGCACGAACCGGGTCTGCGGCATGGGGCCCTCGGCGGCGTCTACCAGCAGCAAAACGCCGTTGACCATCTTTAAAATACGCTCAACCTCGCCGCCAAAATCCGCATGGCCCGGGGTGTCAACGATATTGATCTTATAGTCCTTATAGCGGACGGAGGTATTTTTCGCCAGGATCGTGATGCCGCGCTCCCGCTCCAGATCGCCGGAGTCCATGACCCGGTCGACCACGGCCTGGTTTTCGCGGTAAATACCGCCCTGCTTGAGCATCTCATCGACCAGGGTCGTCTTGCCGTGGTCAACGTGGGCGATGATCGCGATGTTTCTGATTTTATCTTGCTGCGCCATATGGTGCGCTCCCTTCTTTCAGCCAGTCTATCAAATTAGAAATATAGCATATTTGCCGGAAAACTGCAAGATTTTCTTTGCAATTATTCCACGCCGGGCGAAAAATACTTTGAATTTTACAAATTGTTCACGCATACAGCCCCGGCATGTATATAATATAGGTATTGTACCGTAGAAAGAGATACCACGGAAAGGGATGGAAAGCATGGCAAAAACGATTCTCATCGTCGAGGACGATTTTAATATTGCCGATCTGCTGCGGCTTTATTTGGAAAAGGACGGCTACACCGTCCACATGGCGCCCGACGGCGGCAAAGGCGTGGAGCTGTTCCGGCAGGTCAAGCCGGACCTGGTCCTGCTGGACCTGATGCTCCCGGTGCTGGACGGCTGGGGCGTGCTGCGCAGCATCCGCGCCGAGTCCGACTGCCCGGTCATTATGCTCACCGCCAAGGGCGAGACGGCGGACAAGGTCTCCGGCCTGAAAATGGGCGCGGACGACTATATCACCAAGCCGTTTGAAGCCAAGGAGGTCCTGGCCCGGATCGAAGCTGTGCTGCGCCGCAGTGGCGTCGAGGTGGAGCAAAAATCCCACCGGCTGACCTTTGACAAGCTCGTCATCGACATGGACGCCTTTGAGCTGACGGTAGACGGTAAGAAGATCGACACGCCCCCCAAGGAGATGGAG
>CAKTTR010000073.1 GCA_934615645.1 uncultured Oscillospiraceae bacterium
AGTGTGAAAGGGGCGGTCTTGGAGCCCCTTTCGCGTTCAATCAAAGGCATTTGCGAAGCAAATGCACGGGCCGGACGCTTGCGGACGGCCGCCCCCCCGCCTTTGGTGGCGTCTTTCTTCCCCGATTCTTTCTTCGCTATTGAAGAAAGAATCGGGCCCCCGGAGGGCGCTAGCCCTATCGCCTGGTAGATATTAAGACGTAAAAAGTTTCAAAAAGCGCCCTTTTGGGGCACTGCCCCAACAAAAAAAGACCTCCCTGCGGCTTTCCCCGAGGGGAAACCACATGAAAGTCTTGTTACCATCTATATGGCACAGCTCACAGGCCGCAGAGGCGGCCGGGTATGTTGCGAGCATGTCGAGAACTACTCCCTTTGATGTGTGGCTTTATGATACCAGGGGCCGCGCCGTTTGTCAAGCAAAAACCGGCGCGGCCCCGGTGAAGTTACAGCCCCAAAATCGCCCGGGCGATGTTGAAATACACCAGCAGCGACAGCGCGTCGACGACGGTCGTAATGAGCGGCGACGCCATCAGCGCCGGGTCGAAGCCCAGCTTGTCTGCCAGCATTGGCAGCACGCAGCCGACGATTTTCGACGCCAGCACCGTCACCGCCAGCGCCAGGCAGACGACCAGCGCGACGACCCAAGTCACCCCGTCCGTCTGCAGCAGCAGGCAGTCGATGAGCATGACCTTGGCAAAGCACGCCGCCGCCAGCACCAGGCCGCAGAGCACCGCCACGCGAATTTCCTTCCAAATGACCTTCGCCAGGTCCGCAAATTTGATCTCGTTCAAGCTCAGCCCGCGGATGATCGTGACAGACGTCTGCGACCCCGCGTTGCCCGCGCTGCCCATCAGCATCGGGATAAACGAGCTCAGGCAGATCATGGCGTAGAGCTGATTTTCAAAGTAGGAGATGATGAGCCCCGTAAACGTCGAGGAGATCATCAGCAGCGTCAGCCACGGGACGCGCTTTTTAAAAATTTCCACCGGCTGCATCCGCATGTAGGACTTCTCCGAGGGGATAATGGCGGCCATCTTCTTGATATCCTCCGTGGCCTCTTCCTCGATGACGTCCATGGCATCGTCGAACGTGACGATGCCGACCATCCGCTCCTCGCTGTCGAGGACGGGAAGGGCCAGGAAGTTGTATTTTGAGAGCATCTGGGCGACCTTTTCCTTGTCGTCCCAGGTCTTGACGTGGATGACGTTGGTGATCATAATGTCCTCGATGACCGTGTCGTCGTCCTCGCACAGGAGCAGGTCCTTGACGGTGACAAGCCCGATGAGCTTCCGGTCCCGGGTGACATAGCAGGTGTAGATCGTCTCCTTGTCGACGCCGGTGCGGCGGATGCGGGTAATCGCCTCATCGACATGCATCGTCGGCCGCAGGGAGATATACTCCGTCGTCATGATAGACCCCGCCGAATCCTCCGCGTAGCGCAGGATCTCATTGATGCTCTGCCGCATCTCCGGGTCCGCCTGGCTCAAGATCCGCTTGACGACATTGGCGGGCATCTCTTCGATCAGATCGACCGCGTCGTCGACATATAATTCATCGACGACTTCTTTTAGCTCCGTATCGGAAAATCCGTGGATCAGCAGCTGCTGGGCCTCCGGCTCCATCTCGACAAACGTCTCCGCCGCCTGCTCCTTGGGCAGCAGCCGAAACAGCAGCGGCAGCCGGTCCTCCGGCAGCGCCTCGAACAGCGCCGCGACGTCCGACGGGTTCATCGTCACGAGGATATCCCGCAGCGTCATATATTTCTTCTCTTTTAATAGTAACGCGATGGTGCGCTCCATCGTGCTGGTGTATTCTGCCATCTCTTCCTCCTGCGTGTTATCAAACTACACGGCGCATTGTTTTATGCCGTGGCGCCGGGCAAGCCCCCGGCGGGCAGGTCTCAGGTGCAGGGCAGCGCTGGAATAGTTTACAAGGGCCACAGCCGCAGGTGCGGCTCCGGCTCTGCGCTGCTTCGGTCTGCGCCGTTCCGACTGCCTGCGTCCATTGTGTTCCCTCCTTTAAATTTACGCATCTGGGGAAATACCCCAACTATCCTATCATACGCGGATTTTATCCATTTGTCAAAGAAAAAAACCACGCAAAACGATGTCTTTTCAGAAAGCCCCGGGTATGATACAATAAAAAGAAATAATCGGCAGCTACCACGCCTGCCGGAACGGAGATTTGCTATGCAGACCAAAGAATTATACTATAAAGACCCCATGTGTTCCCACTTCACCGCCACCGTCACCGCCTGCGCGCCGCTGGGCGGCGGCCGCTTCGCCGTGACCATGGACCAAACCGCCTTCTTCCCCGAGGGCGGCGGCCAGCCCGGCGACCGGGGGACGCTGACCTATGACGGAGCTGCCGTCCCCGTCCTCGATACCCAGTTTCAAGCCGGGGAGCCCACCCACCTCTGCGCCGCCCCCCTCCCGGTCGGGGAGAGGGTGGAGGGCGCATTGGACTGGCCCCACCGCTTCGACCTCATGCAGCAGCACGCCGGCGAGCACCTCGTCTCCGGCGAGGTCCACCGCCGCTTCGGCTACGACAACGTCGGCTTCCATATGGGGGCCGAGCTGGTGACGATCGACTTTAACGGCCTGCTCACCTGGCAGGACCTTGCGCCCATCGAAGCCGCCGTCAACGAAGCCGTCTGGCAAAATATCCCCTGCCGCGCCTGGTACCCGGCCGACCTGGAAAGCCAAGCCTATCGCAGCAAAAAAGCGTTAGAAGGCCCCGTCCGCCTCGTCCAGTTTGGAGACCGCGACACCTGCGCCTGCTGCGGCGTCCATGTGGAGGCGACCGGGCAAATTGGCCTTGTAAAACTCCTGTCCGTCGCCAAATTCCGCACCGGCGTCCGCATCGAGATGGCCTGTGGGGCCCGGGCCCTTGCCATCGTCAATGCCCAGCTGGCCCAGAACCGGGAAATTTCCCAGGCCCTGTCCGCCAAACCCGATGCGACGGCGCGCGCCGTCGCCCGCCTGCAAGCCGAGCTTGCCGTGCAGAAGTCCCGCCTGCACGAGCTTGAAAACGAAGCCGCCGCCCGGGTGGCCCAGCGCTATGCAGGGCAGGGGAGCGCGCTGCATTTTACGTGCGGCCTTGCAGGCGACGCCCTGCGCCGCCTGTGCCTGGCGATTTTCGAATCCTGCGGCGGCCGCGCCGCCGTCTTTAGCCAGGTCGGGGACGTGTGGCAATACGCCATCGCCGCCCCCGAAGGCCAGGACCTGCGCCCTGTCGCCAAGGCCCTGAACGCCGCCCTGTCCGGCCGCGGCGGCGGCAAGCCCGGCTTTGTCCAGGGGGCCGTCAAAGCCGGCCGCGAGGAAATTGACGCTTGGTTCCAAGCCAACCCCTGACGAAGCGGCCATTTTCCCACTGTGACGGTCCCTTTATGGATATTTTACAGGAAAAATTTGTTTCACTCCATAAATCGCAGCAATATTGAGAAAATGAGTTGCATTTTTTCCATTTATACGGTATAATAATTTCTAAAGCACTGCAAATTCGCGATGCATAATGGTATAATGCCCCAAATTCCGGGCATTCCGGCGCGTCCCGCGCCGCAGAACCCAAGCGTAAGGGCCGGCCCTTACAGCGTCCTTCGTTGGCGAAAGGCGAAGCCCATTGCCGGCCCCTGCCGAAAAAAGAAAACGTAAGGCGGGAACAACATGAATCCAAAAACCATGCGCTACATTCTCAAGCGGCTGCTCCTGGCGATCCTGACAGTCTGGGTCGTCATCACCGTGACCTTTTTCGTCATGCGCGCCGTCCCCGGCGGCCCCTTCATGAGCGAAAAAGCCATCACCCCCGCAGCCCAGGCAGCTCTCGAAGCAAAATACGGCTTGGATAAGCCCCTGCTGACCCAGTACGGGACTTATCTGAAGGACATCGTCACGAAATTCGACTTCGGCCCCTCTCTGAAGCAGCGCGGCCAGAGCGTCATCACGATCATCTCACGGGGCTTGAAGGTCTCGCTTCGCTTGGGCGTGATTGCAGCGTTCAGCGCCCTGCTTGTCGGCGTCATTCTGGGGGCCATTGCCGCCCTGCGCCGCAATAAAATCGTCGACCGTGTCATCATGGTCATTACGACTGCGTTTGTCTCCATGCCGTCGTTTATTATGGGCACCCTGCTGCTCGTTCTATTCTCCATTAAATGGATGATTCTCCCGGCCAATGGGTCGACGGCGGCGGGCCTGGTCCTGCCGGTCGTCACGCTGGCGCTGTACCCCATGGCCTATATCACCCGCCTGACCCGCTCCTCCATGCTGGACGTCCTGGGACAGGACTACATCCGCACCGCCCGGGCCAAGGGCGTCTCCGGGGTCCGCATCATCTTCGGCCACGCGCTGAAGAACTCCCTCATCCCGGTCATCACGTATTTTGGCCCGATGCTGGCCTATATCGTCACCGGCTCCCTCGTGGTGGAGAAGATCTTCGCCGTGCCGGGCATCGGCCGTGCATTTGTCAACAGCATCACCAACCGCGACTACCCCTTGATCATGGGCACGACCATCGTCCTGGCGACCTTGATCGTCGTGATGAACCTTGTCAGCGATATTCTCTACAAGGTCGTCGACCCCAGAATTACATTGGAATAATAGAGGTACCTGTCCATGAAAAAGACTCCCTTTAACCTGCAGCTGGATGTGGACGCATTTTTGCCCGCCAGCGAGGAGGAAAAGCAATATCTCGTGCAGATGCGCGACTCGTCCACCTTCTTCAAAGACGGCGTCAAGCGCCTGCTGAAAAACAAGGTCGCGACGATCAGCCTGATCGTCATCGTCATCATCACCTTGTCGTCCATCCTGCTCCCCATGCTCTGGCCCTACTCCTACGAGCAGATGCTGGGCGTGACGCCCGGCAGGCCGGTTGACCCGTCCTACAGCAATCTTGCCCCCTTCACCTACGGCAAGACAGAGCAGGCATTGATCGACGCTGGCGAGAGCGTCTTCCCCCATATCTTCGGGACGGACTCCTCCGGCCGCGACTACTTCATCCGCGTCGTCTACGGCACCCGCATCTCCCTGGCCGTCGGCTTCTTCGCGAGTATTATTGTTTTGATTATCGGTATGCTGATCGGCTCCATCGCAGGCTACTGCGGCGGCAAGGTTGACCTTATCATCATGCGCATCGTCGATATCATCTACTCCCTGCCGGATATGCTGATGGTCATCCTCCTGGCCTCGGTCCTGAATGTCTCCATCGGCGCGTCGCTGGAGGGGACGATCTTCGCCAAGCTCGGCGCGAATATCGTCAGCCTCTTCATTGTCTTTGCGCTTTTATACTGGGTCTCCATGGCCCGGCTCATCCGCGGGCAGATTCTTTCTCTGAAGGAGCAGGAGTACGTCCTGGCCGCCCAGGCCACCGGCGCCAAGGGCTCGCGCATCATCCGGCGGCACCTGCTGCCCAACTCCATCAGCGTCGTCATCATCTCGACGGCTCTGCAGATCCCCAACGCGATCTTTACCGAGAGCTACCTGTCCTTCCTGGGCCTGGGCGTCAATGCCCCCATGCCGTCGCTGGGCTCCCTGGCGTCGGAGGCGCTGAACGGCCTGAGTTCTTATCCGTACCGCCTTGTCATTCCGGCCATTGTGATCTCCCTGATCGTGCTGTCTCTGAACCTCTTCGGCGACGGCCTGCGGGACGCCTTTGACCCGAAGCTCAATAGTTAAGGAGGCGCGCACTATGGCATTGTTAGAAGTAAAAGACCTCCACACCTCCTTCTTCACCGACGCAGGCGAGGTCAAGGCTGTCAACGGCATCAGCTTCACCCTCGACCGGGGCAAGGTCCTGGGCATCGTCGGCGAGTCCGGCTCCGGCAAATCCGTCACGGCTTATTCCATCATGCAAATCCTTGCCTCCACCGGCAAGATCACCGGCGGCTCCATCCTCTTTGACGGCAAGGAGCTGGTCGGCATCGGCGAGCGCGGCATGAAAGAGATTCGCGGCAATAAAATTTCGATTATTTTCCAGGACCCGATGACGTCCCTGAACCCGACGTACACCATCGGCCGCCAGCTGATGGAAGCCATCCTCCTGCATACGAACCGCAATAAAAAGCAGGCGTATGACCGGGCCGTGGAAATGCTCCGCCTCGTCAACGTCAACGAGCCGGAAAAGCGCATGAAGCAGTACCCCTACGAGTTCTCCGGCGGTATGCGCCAGCGTGTCATGATCGCCATGGCCCTGGCCTGCGAGCCTGATATTCTCATCGCCGACGAACCGACGACAGCGCTGGACGTCACGATCCAGGCCCAGATTCTGGAGCTGATGAAATCCCTCCAGCAGGAACTGGGGATGGCGATCATCATGATCACCCACGATCTCGGCGTCGTCGCCCAGCTGTGTGACGAGGTCATCGTCATGTACGCCGGCGGCATCTGCGAGCAGGGGACGGCGGATGAAATTTTCTACAACCCCCGTCATGAGTACACCAAGGGCCTCCTTCGCTCCATCCCGACCGCCGACACCGCCGGGACGAAGCTCCAGCCCATCACCGGTACCCCCATCGACCTTTTAAACATGCCCGCCGGCTGCGCCTTCGCGCCCCGGTGCGACGCGGCAATGAAAATCTGTATGCGCCAGCCGTGTCCGCGGATGGAGATCAACGACCAGCACCAAGCCGCCTGCTGGATGAATGTCAAGCGCGGCGTGGAGGACGGCTCCATTACCCTGGACCAAAACGCAGAAGGGGAGAAAGGCGGTGATCTCGATGCATAACGGCACCAACCAGCCTCTGATCGAGGTCAAGGACCTCAAAGAGTATTTCAATATCAGCATGGGGATGTTCAAGTCCAAGCCCCTCAAGGCCGTCGACGGCGTCTCCTTTACCATCAACAAGGGCGAGACCTTGGGCCTTGTCGGCGAGTCCGGCTGCGGCAAAACGACCGTCGGCCGCACGATTCTGCATCTCTATAAGCCCACTGCGGGAGAAATCTGGTACGACGGCAAAAAAATCGAGACCAAAGCCGATATTCACGACTTCCGCAAGAAGGCCACCATGGTCTTCCAGGACCCGTATTCCTCTCTCAACCCCCGCATGACCGTCGCCGATATCATCGGCGAGCCCCTGGACGTGCACAAGCTCTATCAATCCAAGCAGGAGCGGCAGGACCGCATTTTGGAGCTCATGCGCTATGTCGGCCTCAACAGCGAGCACGCCGCCCGCTATGCCCACGAATTTTCCGGCGGCCAGCGGCAGCGCATCGGCATCGCCCGCGCCCTGGCGGTCAATCCGGACTTCATCGTCTGCGACGAGCCCGTCTCCGCGCTGGACGTCTCCATCCAGGCCCAGGTCATCAATATGTTCGAGGAGCTCCAGGAGCGTCTGGGTCTCACGTACCTCTTCATCGCCCACGACCTTCTCGTCGTCCGGCACATCAGCGACCGCATCGCCGTCATGTACCTGGGCAAGATGGTGGAGCTGGCCGATGCGGCGGAGATCTATCAGCACCCGCTGCACCCCTATTCCAAGTCGCTGCTCTCGGCCGTCCCGGTGCCCGATCCCAAGATCGCCCGGGCCAACCAGCGCATCGTTCTGAACGGGGATATCCCCAGCCCGCTGAACGCCCCCTCCGGCTGCCCCTTCCGCACCCGCTGCGCCTATGCCTGCGAGCGCTGTGCCCAGGAGACGCCGGAATTCAAGGAAGCCGCCCCCGGTCACTTCGTCGCCTGCCACCGCGTCGACGAGATCAACTGAAACCGCGTGACCCTCGGCTCCACTCCCTGGATCAATATGTATCCGGCGCGTTGCACCGGCATATTGAAAATATTTTAACCGAAAGGAAGAACAAAATGAAAAAGATCATCGCTCTGCTGTTGGTCGTTGCCATGATGCTTTGCCTTGTTGCTTGCAACGGCAAGGATAATGACAAGGGCACCCCCGGTTCCGATGGCGAACCGGCTGCCGCGTCCAACACCCTGTCCGTTTGCCTCGCCTCCGAGCCGGACACCATCGACCCCGCGCTCAACTCCTCCGTTGACGGCGGCACCATGTGCGCCCACCTGTTTGCTGGCATCAGCAAATGGGCTCAGGACAAAGACGGCAACCTGGAGATCGTTGCTGACGTGGCAGAAGACCTGCCCGAAGGCGTTGTCAACGACGACGGCACCGTGACCTACACCTACACCCTGCGCGAAGGCCTGAAATGGTCCGACGGCGAGCCCCTGACGGCTGGCGATTTCGTGTTCGCTTGGAACCGCGCCGCTTCCGCCGAGCTGGGCGCTGACTACGGCTACATGATGGAAGTCATCGACGGCTACGACGAAGTCTCCGCCACCAATGACGACGGCACCGCTGCCAACCCCGATGCGAAGCTGAACGTCGAAGCACCCGATGACCGCACCCTGGTCGTCACCCTGGCCAACGAAGTCCCCTACTGGAACGAGCTCATGGCCTTCCCGACCTACTTCCCCGTCCGTGAGGACGTCGTCGCCGACGAAGGTTGGGCAACGGAAGCTGCCACCTATGTCGGCAACGGCCCCTACACCCTGACCGGTTGGGAGCACAACTCCGTCATCACCATGACGAAGAACGAGAACTACTACGACGCCGACAACGTCACCATGGACACCCTGAACTTCTACCTGTCCGACGACAGCAACAACATGCTCGCCAACTTCAAGTCCGGCGACTGGCAGCTGATCGACGACGTCCCCACCAACGAGATCTCCACCCTGAAGACGGAGTATCCCGATGAATTCGTGGTCGCCGGCCAGATCGGTACCTACTATGTCTGCTGGAACATCAATGAGCAGATCCTGCCTGCCGACTCCACCCTGACCGGGGACGAAGCGGAAAAGGCCAAGGAAGAGATCCGCAACGCCATCGCGCTGCTGTTCGACCGCAACTACATCGTCGAAGAAGTCGCCCAGGGCGGCCAGGTCCCGGCTTCCTCCTTCGTTGCCATGGGTCTGACCAACCCCGACGGCACCCAGTTCTATGAG
>CAKTTR010000074.1 GCA_934615645.1 uncultured Oscillospiraceae bacterium
GGGTCTGAGACGTCCCGGACGCCGAGAAAGTTGACCCCCTTGACGACCCGGCCGTCCCGGACATCCAGGCAGGGAATGATGCGTTTTGTGATCATTGTGCTGCCTCCTGTGCTTTTTTGAGGTCGATCGCGCCGGTGTAGTACGCTTTGCCGATGATAGCGCCGTAGAGGCCCATCTGGGCTAGGGCGCGGATATCGTCCAGCGTCGAGACGCCGCCGGAGGCGATGAATTGGATGGAAAATTGCTTCGTCAGCTGCTGGTAGAGGGCCCGGTTTGCGCCCTGCATCGCGCCGTCCTTGGAGATATCCGTGCAGATGACCGTCTGGACGCCCAGGTCCTGCAGCCGCTGGCAGAAGTCCTCGCAGGTGACGGCACTGGTTTGCGTCCAGCCCCGGATGGCGACGAGGCCATCCCGACAGTCCACGCCGACGGCGATCTGGTCGCCGAAGGTCTGGAGGGCTTGGGCGAGGAATTCCGGCTGCGTCAGGGCCGCTGTCCCGAGGATGACCCGGCTGACGCCTGCGTCCAGGTATCGGCGGGCCGTGTCCAGGCTGCGGATGCCGCCGCCCAGCTCGACGCGCAGACCGGTCTTGGCGACGATCTGGGTGACGACTGCGGCGTTGGGCGTCGTGCCGTCCCGCGCGCCTTCCAGGTCGACCATGTGGATCCACTGGGCCCCTGCGGCGGCGAAGTCCTCGGCGACGGCCAGGGGATGGTCGTTGTAGACGGTCATCTGGGCGTAGTCGCCCTTGTGCAGGCGCACGGCCTTTTTTTCATAAAGATCAATGGCGGGCAGGATCAGCATGGGGCGCCTCCTTTGCTTGCGGGCAGGCGGCAAAAGGCCTGCAGAATGCCAAGGCCGACGGGGCCGCTTTTTTCCGGGTGGAATTGGCAGCCCAGGACATTGCCATTGGCGACGGCGGCGGTCAGCGGCGCGCCGTACTCAGTGGTGGCGAGGATATAGCGCGCAGGCGTATCGGCGTAGTAGCTGTGGACGAAATAGACGCAGTCGCCGTCTTGCGTGTTCGTCAGCAGCGGATGCGCCGGCTGCGACAGATGCAGAGCGTTCCAGCCGATGTGGGGAATCTTTAACTCCTGCGGCACGTGGCCCGCGATGGGGCGGACGATGCCGGGGATCAGGCCCAGCCCGGCGTATTCGCCGTACTCCAGGCTCTTTTCAAAGAGCAGCTGCATCCCCAGGCAGATGCCCAAAATGGGGACGCCTTTTTTCGCCTGCTCCAGCACAAGCTGGTTCAGCCCGGTGGCCCGCAGCTGGGCGGCGGCGTCGCGGAAGGCGCCGACACCGGGGAGAATCAGCCGGTCGGCCCGGCGCAGCGCTGCCGCGTCGCCGGTCAGGCAGGCGTCCTCCCCCAGCATGGCTAGGGAGCTTTTTAGGGAAAACAGATTTCCCACGCCGTAATCCAGGATCGCGATCATGCCAGCACTCCTTTTGTCGATGGGATCTCGTCCCGGCAGTCCGGGTCGATGGCCACGGCCTGGCGCAGCGTCCGGCCCAGGGCCTTGAACATGGCTTCGATGATATGATGGGAATTCGTCCCGTCCAGCTGGCGCAGGTGCAGGTTCAACCGGGCTTCCCGGGTGAGGGCCTGGAAGAATTCTTCCACCAGCTCCGTGTCAAATGTCCCGACCTTTTCTGTCGGGATCTGCGCCTGCAGGCGCAGGCAGCTGCGGCCGGACAGGTCCGCTGCGCAGAGGATGAGCGCTTCGTCCATGGGCAGGATGCAGCTGCCGTAGCGGCGGATGCCGCGCTTGTCGGCCAGCGCTTGGCACAGTGCCTGGCCCAGGACGATGCCGATATCCTCGACGCTGTGGTGGTCGTCGACTTGGGTGTCGCCGGTGCAAGTCAGGGTCAGGTCAAAGCGGCTGTGTTTGGCAAAGAGGGTCAGCATATGGTCCAAAAAGCCGACGCCGGATTGTACCTGGCTTGCGCCGGTGCCGTCCAGGCAGAGGCGAAGCGTGATGGTGGTCTCCGCTGTCGCGCGGGTGATCTCAGCAGTTCGCATGGGGGCATTCCTCCTTTAAAATAGCCGCGATGGTATCCAGCAGCGCAGCCATTTGGTCTTGGGTGCCGATGGTGATGCGCAGCCAGTCCGTCAGCGCCGGGGTATCAAAATGGCGCACCAGGACGCCACGGCGGCGCAGGGCGGCATACAGGGCCGCGCCGGGCATGGCATCGCAGCGGGTGAAGACAAAGTTTGCCTGGCTCTCCAGAACGGTGAAGCCCATGGCCCGCAGCTGCGCGGTGGCCGAGGCCCGGTTTTTGCGGATGGCCTGGCAGCAGCCCATAAAGTAATCATTTTCCCGAATGGCGGCGATCCCGGCTGCCTGGGTCATTCGGTTGACGTTATATGGATTGACAGAATTGCGAACGGTGTTGAGGTCTGCGATGAGCGCCGGGTCGCCGATGGCGAAGCCGAGCCGCGCACCGGCCAGGCTCCGGGATTTGGAAAAGGTCTGCGTGACCAGGAGATTGTCATAGCGCGCGGTCAGTGCAACGCAGCTCTGCGCGCCGAAATCTACGTATGCCTCGTCGATGACGATAAGCCGGTCCGGGTCAGCCTGCAGGATGGATTCAATCTGCGGCAGTGTCAGGGTAAGGCCGGTGGGCGCGTTGGGGTTGGCAATGACGATGGAAGCGTCCAGCCCCGTGTAATCCGCCGGGTCGATGGAAAAATCAGGCTGCAGGGGGATGGGCATCGCCTGCGTGCCGGTGACAGCGGCAAAGACAGGGTAGAAGCTATAGCTGATGGCAGGGAAGGCAAAGCGACGCCCTGGGCCGCCGAAGGCGCGAAACGCCAGATACAGCGCCTCATCCGAGCCGTTGACCGGCATCAGCGCCTCCGGCGCGACGCCGTAAAGCTTGGCGGCGGCGGCCCGTAGGTCCCGGCAATCCGGGTCGGAGTAGAGCTGCAGGCTCCCAGCAGCTTCCTTGGCCGCATCGATGACAACGGCCGGAGGCGGGAAGGGGGATTCGTTGGTGTTGAGCTTCAGATAGCGCCGGTCCCGGGGCTGCTCCCCGGGGGTGTAGGCGGTGAGGCCTTGCAGGGCAAAGAATCGGCTCATTTTTCTACCTCCCCGCTGCGGATCAGGGCGCTGCGGGCGTGGGCTTCCAGCCCTTCCGAGCGGGCGAAGGTGGCAACGTCGCCGCAGAGGGCGGCCAGCGCATCCTGGGTGAAATAGGTGTATTGGGTCTTTTTGATAAAATCGTCGACGCTCAGGGGGCTGGAGAAGCGGGCCGTGCCGCTGGTGGGCAGCGTGTGGTTGGGGCCTGCCATATAGTCGCCCAGCGCCTCCGGGCAATAACGGCCCAGGAAGACGGAGCCGGCGTTGCGGATCTGGGGCAGATACTGCATCGGGTCCGCGACGCACAGCTCCAGGTGCTCCGGGGCCAGCTCATTGGCAATCTCGATGGCGACGGTCAGGTCGCTTGCTAGGATGATCTTGCCGTTTTCGTCGATGGAAGCCCGGGCGATCGCCTGCCGGGGCAGGCTCGCCAGCTGGCGCCCGACCTCGGCCTGAACGCCCTCTGCCAGGGCCGGGCTGTCTGTCACCAGGACGGCGGTGGCCATTTTGTCGTGCTCGGCCTGGCTGAGCAGGTCCGCCGCGACCCAAGCCGGGTCCGCCGCGCCGTCGGCGACAACGAGAATCTCGCTGGGCCCGGCGATCATGTCGATATTGACAAGGCCGAAGACCTGCCGCTTGGCCTCCGCGACAAAGGCGTTGCCGGGGCCGACGATCTTATCGACCTTCGGGACCGTCTCCGTGCCATAGGCCAGGGCGGCGATGGCCTGGGCGCCGCCGGTCTGGAAGACCCGGTCCACCCCGGCGATCTTTGCCGCCGCCAGAATGACCGGCGCGATGCCGCCGCCGCAGGTGGGGGGCGAGACCATGACGATCTGCTTGCAGCCCGCCAGCTTGGCAGGGATGGCGTTCATCAGGACCGTCGAGGGATAGGCCGCCGTGCCGCCGGGGATATACAGGCCGACTTTCTCAATGGGGGTGATCTTCTGGCCCATGATCACACCGTCGCGGCGGGTAAATTCAAAGCCGGTGCGGCACTGGTGGGCGTGGAAGGCGCGGATGTTCTCCGCGGCCTGCTCCATCACGCGCCGCAGCGCCGGGTCGATGGCCTCCAGCGCCGCGTCCAAATCCCGGGCGGGGACTTCGATCTCGGTCAGCTCTGCCTTGTCAAAGCGGCGGGCATAGTCCCGCAGGGCAGCGTCGCCGCCGTCTCGGACGGCGCGGAGGATCTCGGAGACTGTGTCCCGGACACCGGATTCCGTCACGCCGCGGAAAAACAGCTTGCTTTTTTCAACGTTTTCATAGGGATAGATCTGCATCATGACCGGTTCCTCCTATTTGTTTTCCCCGCACTGCTGCTGGGCCACGGCTTGGCAGAACGTACCGATGGCAGGCTGGCGGAATTTCCAGGCCGCCTTGTTGGCGATCAGCCGGGCACTGATGGGGCAGATGGTCTCCAGCGGCGCCAGTCCGTTTTCCAGGAGCGTCTTACCCGTCTCGACGATATCGACGATGACGTCGGAAAGACCGAGGATCGGGGCCAGCTCAATGGAGCCGTTGAGATGGATGATGTCGATCTGGCGGCTCTGGGCGGCGTAATAGCTCTGGGCGATGTGTTGGAATTTTGTGGCGACCCGCAGCGTCTGGGCGGGGTCGTCCCGGAATTGGGCGGGCCCGGCGACACACATGCGGCATTTGCCGATGCCCAGGTCCAGCAGTTCATAGACATCCGGCTCGTATTCCAATAAAATATCCTTCCCGGCGACGCCCAGGTCCGCCGCACCGCGCTCGACGTAGATGGCCACATCCGACGGCTTGACCCAGAAATAGCGGACGCCGGTCTCGGGGTTTTCAAACGTCAGCTTGCGGTTTTCCTCCCGAATCTCTGGGCAGGCGTAACCGGCGGCTTCAAAGATCCCGTAGACCTTTTCTCCTAAGCGCCCCTTGGGCAGGGCGATGTTAATCATTGGCTTCAAGGATAGATACCTCCTTTGCCCCGATTTTGATCAGCTGGCGGCACCGCAGGTCGCCCCGCTGCCGCTGGACGCGGACGGTCTTACCCATGTCCGTCCAGCTGCGGGCGGTGCGGATGATGAGCGCCGGGTCGCTGGCTTCGTCGTAGAGGATCAGGGCGTCCGTGTCAAACGCCGGGGCCTGCCGCCCGAAGCGCTCCAGCTGCGCCAGATACACAGCAAAGCCGATGGCGCCGCAGCCGCGGCCCATTTTCTGCATCAGCTTGTCATAACGCCCGCCGGAGACAACGGCGGCGGGGATCCCGTCGACATAGCCGCGGAAAAAGACGCCGTTGTAATACTCCATGGCGCTGACAATGGAAAAATCCAGATTGACCCGCTGGGCGACGCCCTGCAGGGCCAGCAGCTCGGCAAGCGCGGCGAGCTCCGCCAGCGCCTGGCGGCTTGCCTCTGGCAGCGGCAGGGCCTGCACTTGGGGCAGCGACTCCTGGAGCGGGCCTGCGATGCGGATCAGCGCCTGCAGCAGGCGGCAGGTCTCCTGTGGAATCCCGGCATCACGACACAGGGCGGCGACCTCATGGGCGTTTTTCGCGCCGATGGCTGCCAGCAGGTCTGCCGTGACAGAGCGCGAACAGTCCGCCAGCAGCCCCGCCAGGACCCCCAGATGGGATAGGTCCAGCACGCTCTGGGCGCTGATGGCCTCCAAACTGCGCACCGCCAGCATCACGACCTCTGACATGGCGTAAAGATCGATCTCGCCGATGCACTCCAGACCTGTCTGCGGGATCTCCCGGAACCCGCCGTGATTCGGGGCGCGGTAGACGTTTTCTGTGTAGCAGACCTTCTGCATCCCGCCGTCCGGCTTGCTGTTTTTGGCAATGGAGAGGGTGATGTCCGGCTTCAGGGCCATGAGGCGGCCGTCGGTATCGGTGAAGGTCAGAAGCTGGCGGGTATCGAGAAAGTCCTTGTTTTCCAGGTAGAGGTCATACTCCTCAAATTTGCTGACCTTATAAAATAGGTACCCATAGCTGCGGTAAAGCTCCCGCAGGGTGTAAAGGATGCGTTCATCGGGATTGAGATAGGATGTTGTATTCATGGTTCCTCCTCGGCAAGACGCGCCAGGATCATCTGATAGCCGCCTGCGCCGTAGTCCAAGCAGCGCTTGACGCGGCCGACGGTCGCGGAGCTGACGCCGGTCTGCTCTGTGACGGCCAGATAGGATTCGTCCTCGTGCAGGCGCTTGGCGACTTCCAGCCGCTGGCTGAAGGCCTGGATCTCTTTGACGGTACAGAGATCTTCAAAATACCGGTAGCAATCATCGAGATCCCGCAGCAGTAGGATGGAGCGGAAGAGCTCGTCGGTTTGCGGATTATGGGGCAGGCTCATGGAAAACCCTCCTTTGGGGTGAATACATAATTTACGCTAATAAGTTACCACGTTAGCACAATAAAGTCAAGGGGCGCACTGCACAATTTTTTGGCATCTGGCGGGGGAGCGTGCCGTGAAAAAACGCGAAAACGAGTGGCTTGTGGCAGCTAGTGGCAGCATGGAGCGGCTGGGAGGCGGATTTTGCTACGCCCGGAGGAATGCAGAGGGCGTGATGACGTACGATAAAGTACCTTATTATATAATGTAGCAGTGCAAATGCCGATTTTATGGAAAAAATGAAAAAATAGTGCTTGACATTCGCGGCTGCGTGTATTACTATATAGAGGCGCGCGAATCGCAAGAGGTGCGCGTAAATGCGATGAAGCAGGAGATTGCTCTGGCGACAGAGGTAACTTCTGCGGAGTATGTCCGGTCATCGGGCGGCTGAACGATTCTGCAACGCTGCGTATATCGCTGCGGTGGATCCGGCCGGCAAACGTCGGCCTTTTTTCATGGCGCGGAGTGATACGCACGGATAAGCGGGCAGTTTGGTTCGACCGTACCCAGCCTAAAAACAACTGAGTACGTTTTCAAGGAGGAAACAACCATGGCAAACCAGGAAATGATCCGTATTCGCCTCAAGGCTTACGATCATCAGATCATTGACTCCAGCGCGGAGAAGATCGTCGAGACCGCAAAGCGCAACGGCGCCAGCGTCTCCGGCCCCATCCCGCTGCCGACGAAGAAGGAAGTCGTTACCATCCTTCGCGCTGTTCACAAGTACAAGGACTCCCGTGAGCAGTTTGAGCGCAGAACCCACAAGAGACTGATCGATATTCTGAACCCCAGCCAGAAGACCGTCGAGGCCCTGATGTCCCTCGATCTGCCGGCCGGCGTTGAGATTGAGATAAAGCTGTAATCAAACCCAATTACAGCGTGCCCGCCACAGTCTGTCATCAGGACGGACGGGTCATGTTGGCGGCGGCGGTTGCCCAATGACCGGCCGCGAGTCAACCAATAACCTAAAAAAGGAGAAGTAAAAATGCGTAAAGCAATCATCGGCAAAAAAGTGGGCATGACCCAGATCTTCGATGAGAGCGGCAAGGTGATTCCTGTTACCGTAATTGAAGCAGGCCCCTGCACCGTCACTCAGAAGAAGACCGAAGAAAAAGACGGCTATGTTTCCGTACAGCTGGGCTTCGAAGAAGTGAAGGAATCCAAGCTGAGCAAGCCGGAGATGGGCCACCTGAAAAAGGCTGGCGTCGCCGCCATGAAGCATCTGAAGGAATTCAAGCTGGACGATGCGGCCAACATGAACGTTGGCGATGTCGTTAAGGCTGATACGTTCGCTGCCGGCGACCATGTCGATGTCACCGGTATTTCTAAGGGCCACGGCTACCAGGGCGTTATCAAGCGCCACGGCGCAGGCCGGACCCCGACCTCCCACGGCGGCGGCCCTGTCCACCGTCATGCAGGTTCCATGGGCTCCTGCTCCGATCCCTCCCGTATTTTCAAGGGCAAGATCGGCGCTGGCCAGATGGGCCTGGAGCAGGTCACCATCCAGAATCTGGATGTTGTCAAAGTCGACCCCGAACTGAACGTGATCGTTGTCCGCGGCGCCATTCCCGGCCCCAAGGGCGGCTTGGTCTACATCAAGTCCACTGCGAAGACGATCATCGAGAAGAAGGGCGAGGCTGGCACCAGCACGAACCCGCAGAAGGCTTCCGCTCGTATGAACCCGCAGAAGGCTTCCGCAAGAATGCGCTGATAGAAAGGAGAGTTTGAGTTATGAAGACAAATGTTTATGACATGACTGGCAAACAGGTCGGCGAAATCGAACTTTCCGAAGCTGTTTTTGGTATTGAACCCAATGTGTCTGTTATGCACGATGTGGTAAAGAACCATCTGGCCAACTGCCGGCAGGGCACGCAGTCCGCGCTGACCCGGGCAGAGGTTTCCGGCGGCGGCATCAAGCCGTGGCGTCAGAAGGGCACCGGCCGCGCCCGTCAGGGCAGCATCCGCGCGCCCCAGTGGTATCATGGCGGCGTCGTCTTTGCACCGAAGCCCAGAGATTACTCCTACACCCTCAATAAGAAGGTGAAGCGTCTGGCGCTGAAGTCCGCGCTGAGCGCAAAGGCTGCCACCCAGGACATCATCGTTGTGGATTCCATCAAGATGGAACAGCCCAAGACGAAGGAATTCAAGTCCTTCCTGCAGGCTGTGAACGCCGATTGCAAGGCGCTGGTCGTCACCGCTGAGAATGATCAGCTGGTGGTCAAATCCGCCCGCAATATCCCCGGCTGCATGGTGGCGTTTGCCAATGTCATCAATGTGTATGATATCCTCAACGCAAAGAAACTGGTCATCGACCAGACCGCAGTTGCAA
>CAKTTR010000075.1 GCA_934615645.1 uncultured Oscillospiraceae bacterium
CCCCGCCTTTGGCGGCGTCTTTCTTCCCCGGTTCTTTCTTCGCTGGTGAAGAAAGAATCGGGCCCCCGGAGGGCGGTGGCTGGTTTGGCTGGTAGACATTGGCTTGTAGGAATTCGCAAGTTTGGTTTTTTAAGTCTGGTGGAGTCGAGTACTGCGTAGCAAACCAGTCAGTGCAGTGCATCAATCCCTCTACGCTGTATGGGTTCGACTTAGCCAAACGCTGCGCGTTTGGAGTCTCACCCAAGTCAGCGCTACACGCTGCCAGCTCCCTTAGCGCTGCATGGGTTCGACTTAACCAATCGCGCTACGCGCTCTTGGAGTCTCACCCATACACAAGGGAGCCTTTGGCTGGTGCGCCGCTTGGGGTGCGGCGAAGCCTTGAAGGAGGCCCTCTCAGTCAGCTTCGCTGACAGCTCTCCCAGAGGGAGAGCCAAGGACTCTGGGCACTTCGGTGCCTTGCTTCACAAGGGCGCGGTGCGGAGTGGCGTGAGCTCGGCGCGGGAGAGCCGCGGGGGGTCGGCCCTATATAAAGCAACTGCCCAGTCCTCATTTGGGGGGCTGGGCAGTTGCTTGTTTAAACGCATTCTTCGATCATCATCATTCTTCGATGGCAATTACCGATTGCATCGCGTTCCAATACGCCTCCAGCAGGGCTTCGGCGGCGGGTTCGGTCGCGCCGACGGCGGTGTAGTAGAGCTTGACTTTGGGCTCGGTGCCGGAGGGGCGGAGGATGACGCCGCCATGCATGCCCAGGTCAAGGCACAGGACGTTGGACTTGGGAAGCGTCAAAGGGGTCACGGCGCCGTCCGGCAGGGACTTTGCCTGGCGGGACTGGTAGTCCCGGACTTGGGTCACGGGGACGCCTGCGATGCTTGCCGGGCAGTTTGCCCGGACGGCGGCCATCAGGGCGGCGGCTTTTTCCATGGCGTCGTTGCCCGTCAGCTCCAGGCTCTGGACCTTGGCCTTGAAATAGCCGTGGGTCCGGTACAGGGCGTCCAGCCGGGTCAGGAGGGTGCCGCCGCGAAGCTTTTCCTCGGCGGCCAGCTCCAGCAGGAGCATGGAGGCGACGACGGCGTCCTTATCCCGGGCGTAGGTTCCCTTGAGGTAGCCGCAGCTTTCCTCGAAGCCGAAGAGGAAGCGGTCGGCCTGGCCCAGTTCTTCCAGGCGGAGAATTTCGCCGCCGATGTACTTAAAGCCCGTCAGGACCTCGACATTCTCGCAGCCGTAGGACCGGGCGATGCGGCCAGCCATAGGGGTCGAGACGATGCTGCAGATGGCTTCGCCGCCTGCCGGCAGCGTGCCCTGGTCCTTGCGGGTGCGGAGGATATAATCCAGCAGCAGGACGCCCAGCTCGTTGCCCGTCAGCTTCCGGTAGCCAGCGCCATCGGGGACGGCGACGGCGACGCGGTCGCAGTCCGGGTCGGTGCCGAAGATGAAATCGGGGTGGACGGCGTCGGCAATTTTGTAGCTCTCCGCCAGCGCCGCGTCCGTCTCGGGGTTGGGGTATTCACAGGTCTTAAAATCGCCGTCGGGCTGCTCCTGGCAGGGGACGACGGTGATCTCCGCGCCCAGGCGGCCCAGGAGGGTGCGCACGGGCTTGTTGCCCGTCCCGCACAGGGGGGTATAGACGGCGCGAAGCTGGGCCCGGGCGATGATCTCCGGCTGCAGGGACTCTTGCAGGACGCGGGTGTAATACGCCTGCCAGAGGTCGTCGGCGATCATCTGGATGCGGCCGGTGGCCAGGTGGTCGTCCAGGGTGTGCTGGGCGGGGGTGAAATAGGCGATGCGGTCGATCTCGGCGACGACGACGGCAGCGGGCTCGTCGGTCATCTGGCAGCCGTCGGGGCCGTAGCACTTGACGCCGTTATAGGCGCTGGCGTTGTGGGACGCGGTGATCATGATGCCGCAGCCGCAGCCCAGCTCCCGCACGGCGTAGGAGAGCATCGGTGTCGGCGCGGGCTCGGCGTAGAGCCAGGCTTCGATGCCGCGGTCGGCCATGGCGATGGCGCAGACCTCGGCGAATTCCCGGGCGTGGTGGCGGGTATCGTAGCCGATGGCGCAGCGCTGGGGCAGCGTTGTCCCCGCCAGCCAGGCGGCCAGGCCCTGGGCGGCCCGGCGGACCGTGTACTGGTTGAGCCGGTTCGTCCCGGCGCCCATGATGCCGCGCATGCCGGCGGTGCCGAATTGCAGCTGGGCGCCGAAGGCGCCCTCGATGGCGTCGGCATTTCCGGCCATGGCGGCCAGCTCCGCCGCCAGGTCATCCGGCAGGCGCTGCGCCTGCCAAAGGGCATACTGTTTTTTTGCGTCCATATTGCTTTGCCTCCTATGGTGAATTTTTGGGGAGTGGGGTTGCCCCGAAGGGCTGCGGGGCACCTGGTGCGATGCAGGAGATGCGGTGCAAACTTGCGGCAAGACCCTCTCTGCGCTGCATGGGTTCGACTTAGCCAAACGCTACGCGTTTGGAGTCTCACCCAAGTCACCTACGGTGACAGCTCTCCCAGAGGGAGAGCCAAGGGCTCTAGGCACTTTGGTGCCTACGTGTTAACGCCGCAGACTTCCGACCACTAGCATCCCCCAAGTCACCCCCGCACCCCGTAAGCTACAGCGAAGCGGCAAGCGGTTTGCTCACCAGCCTACAAGGCACGGATGCAGGCGCAAGTCTGCCTGGAACCTCGTACAGTGTGCGGCTGTAGTACCGATGCGGTATGCAGGGGTGGGTTCTTAGGGCGGGGGGCTGCCCCCGCCCTAAGCGGCGTCTTTCTTCCCCGATTCTTTCTTCGCTGCAGAAGAAAGAATCGGGCCCCCGGAGGGCGCTAGTTCATTTGTCTGGTAGACATTGGCTTGTAGAAATATGCAAGTCTTTTAATGCCTGGTGGAGTCGAGTGCTGCGCGTTTGGCGTCTCACCCATACACAAGGGCGCCTTGGGTGCGTGCGGCGCACCGGGTGCGGTGCGCCGGGGGCTTTGTCGAAATCGCGGGGATCTTCCCGAAAAATGGGGGTAAAAACAGGCCAACGAAGCGCACGGGGGTGCGCTTCGTTGGGGATGGGCTTTTTAGATATCCTCGATGATCGGGGAGTCCCCCTTAGACTGGGGGCTGACCAGGGCGCGGAATTTGGAGCGGGACTCGCGGATGTCGTTCAGGGCATCGGAGATGGCGCGCTCGGTGTTCTTGAGGGCGTCGTCGACGAATTCGTTCGTCACCTGCTTGAGCTCCCGGACCTTGTTCTCGGCGCTGCGGACCAGCTCCTCGGCCTGGGCCTTGGCTTCCAGGTAGACCGCCTCCTCGGAGGCCATACGCTTGGCGTCCTGCTGGGCCTGCTTGCGGATGGCCTCGGCGTCGCGCTTGGCACTGGTGATGACCTCGCTGCGGGAGTCGACAATTGTCTTGGCCTGCTTGAGCTCGTTGGGCAGCTCGTTGCTGATCTCGTCGAGCAGGTCTAAAATTTGGTCGCGCTCGACCATGCACTTATCGGAAGACAGAGGGACCGAGCGGGCGTCCTGAATGATCTCGTATAGCTGGGAGATGGCCTCCTCGATGCCGTTGTAACTCATAGCTTAACTTCCTCCTTGTTCTTTGGATCGGAGCCGCGCTTTGAACTCCGGGATGATCGCCTCCGGCAGAAAATCCGCCAGGGCGACGTCGTAATGGGCAAGCTCCTTGACAATGGAGGAGCTCAGGTACATATATTGGTGCTCCGCTGTGAGGAACATCGTGTCCAGCTGGGGGTTGAGCTTGCGGTTGATGAGGGACATCTGAAATTCCTTCTCAAAATCCGACCCGGCCCGCAGACCCTTGATGACAACGCAGCTGCCCCGGGCCTTGGCGTAATCGGCAAGCAGCCCCTCGGAGCAATCGACCTCGACATTGGGCAGATGCCCGGCGGCCCTTTGGATCATCTCCACGCGCTCTTGCTGGGTGAACATGGCGCGCTTATCGTGATTGAACATCACGCAGACGATGAGCTTATCAAAAATGCGGGAGGCGCGCTCGATGATATTGAGGTGCCCATTGGTGATCGGGTCAAAGCTACCCGGGTAGATCGCGATCTTCATAGTGCAAAAACGCCTTTACCTTGCAGATTCGTGGCGGAACTCCGTGAGCAGGATCTGCCCGTACCGGCGCGTCTTGCAGGCGGCGAGGGGGCCGAAGCGGCCCGGCAGCACCTTGTCTGCAGGACTTTCCGCTATTATTATACCATGTTCTTCTAAAATGTCAATTTCTGATATGCGGGTCAGCGCATTTTCCAGAATTTGGCCGGCGTAGGGCGGATCGAGGAGAATCAAGTCGAATTTTGTGCGGCAGGCGGACAAAAACGCGAAGGCGTCGGACCGGACGACCCGGGCGGCGTCCTGCAGCTTGGCGCGGCGCAGGTTTTCCTGCACCAGGGCGGCGGCGTCGGGCCGGGCGTCGACAAAGACGCAGTGGGCTGCGCCGCGGCTCAGGGCCTCGATGCCCAGCTGGCCGGTCCCGGCGAAGAGGTCCAGGACGTGCAGACCGGGCAGGTCGTAGTGCAGGGCGCTGAAGAGCGCCTCTTTGACGCGCTCGGCGGTGGGGCGGGTTTGCATCCCGGCGGGGGTTTTGAGCACCGTCCCGCGGGCGGTTCCTGTGATCACGCGCATGGTGGGGTTCCTCCATTGTGGTTGGGGTGGGGTTGCGGCTTCGCCGCGGGGGTTATTTGCAGCGCTTGCGCGCCGTGCTCTTGTGGTGGAGCGTTACTCTGGCGGGCTAAAATTGAAAAGCTTTTCCTTCTTAATATCTACCATGCTAACGGGCTGGCGCCCTCCGGGGGCCCGATTCTTTCTTCTCCAGCGAAGAAAGAATCGGGGAAGAAAGACGCCGCCAAAGGCGGGGGGCGGTCCCCCCGCCCTTGGATCTCACCCCCTGGGTACGGCGTCGATACTACAGCCGCACACTGTCCCAGCTACCAAACAGGTTTGTAACTGCATCCGTACCCTGATAGCTGGTGAGCAAACCGCTTGCCGCTTCGCTGTTGCTTACGCACTGCGGTGGGGACTTGATACCTTTTTTTCAGGGCTGCACCCTGTTCCGTTTCAACGAAAAAGATTTCCGCGACGTCAGCTTGCAAGCTAGCACGCTGCGTCGTAAGCGCAAGCGCAGCGGCAAGCGGCCAGCACACCAGGCCGGATGACGGATGCGGTCACAAGCCTGCCTGGCACCCCGTACAGTGTGCGGCTGTAGTCCCGACGCCGTATGCAGGGGTGGGTCCTTAGGGCAGGGGGACCGCCCCCTGCCCTAAGTGGCGTCTTTCTTCCCCGATTCTTTCTTCGCTACTGAAGAAAGAATCGGGCCCCCGGAGGGCGCTAGCCCTATCGCATAGAAGAAATTAGGATAAGAAACCCCCCAACAACGGCGGCTTGCAAGCTAGCACGCTGCGTCGTAAGCGCAAGCGCAGCGGCGAGCGGTCTGCTCACCAGGCCGGACAACGGATGCAGAAACAAATCTGCGTGGCAGCTGGTACAGTGTGCGGCTGCAGCCCCGACCCCCACCCAAGGGGTGGGTCCTTAGGGCGGGACCCCCGCCCTAAGCGGCGTCTTTCTTCCTCTATTCTTTCTTCGCCGGAGAAGAAAGAATGGAGCCCCCGGAGGGCGCAAGCAAGCTTGCATGGTAAATATTAAGACGTAGCAACAAAACGTCCCGCTGCGGGCGCAGGCCCAGTTATGGGGTGGGGGGCTTGGGGTGGTAGTGGGTGTAGATGGTTTCGGCGATGGTTTGGGGGACGATGGCGGCGAGGGCCGGCACGTCGGCTTCGCGGATGGCGCGGAGGGTTTTGAAGTGGCGCAGCAGCGCGGCCTTGCGGGCGGGGCCGACGCCGGGGAGGGCGTCGAGCTCGGAGGCCTGCAGGCGGCGGCTGCGCAGCTGGCGGTGGTAGGTGATGGCGAAGCGGTGGGTCTCCTCCTGGATCTGCCCGATGAGGGCGAAGAGGGCCGGGACGGCGGTGACGCTGGTCTCGCGGCCATCCGGCGTTAAAAGAGCGCGGGTGCGGTGGCGGCTGTCCTTGACCATGCCGTAGACGGGCAGGTCCAGGCCCAGGGACGCCAGCTCCTGGCGGGCGGCGTCCGCGTGGACCGCGCCGCCGTCGATGAGGACGAGGTCCGGCTTTTCGGCAAAGCCCGCGTCGCCTGCCAGATAATGGGTGAAGCGGCGGCGCAGGACCTGGCGCATGGCGGCGATGTCGTTCTGATCCGGCATGTCCCGCAGCTTAAAGCGCTTGTAATCTTGTTTGCTGGGCCGCCCGCCCCGGAAGACGACCATCGACGCGACGATGTCCGTCCCGTCAATATGCGAAATATCGTAGGACTCCATGCGGTCGGGGCAGGTCTCCAGGCCGAGGAGCTGCTGGAGCTGCAGCAGCAGCTGCTGGCGGCGCTCCTGCTTCGTCGTGACGCGCTCCAGCTCTTCTTTCGCGTTGGCCTGGGCGATGGCCAGGCGGCGCAGATGGTCCCCCCGCTGGGGGACGCGGAGGGTCACGCGCTTGCCAAGCTGCTCGTAGAGAAGCTGGGCGAAGGGCGCGGCGTCCTCCATCGGCTGGGGGAGGAGGATCAGCCGCGGGGCGGCGCGGCGGGCGAGGTAATATTGCTTGACGAGGCTGGAAATGGCGTCGGGCGCCGAATCCGCGGCGTCTAAAATTTCATAATCTTTATCTAATAAATTGCCGCCGACAAAGTGGAGGACGGCAAAGCAGGCGCGGGTGCCGCTTGCGCAATAGCCGATGACGTCGGTATCGGCCATGGTCCCGGCGGTGACGAGCTGCTTCTCGCCCAGGGTCGTGACGGCGGCGAGCTGGTCGCGCAGGGCGGCGGCGCGCTCAAAGGCCAGGGCCTCGGCGGCCTGCTCCATCTCGACCTTTAGCTGCTTTGCCACCTGCTGGTAGCGGCCCTGGAGGACGGCGGCGACCTGGGTCATCCGCGCATGATAATCCGCCTGGGTGCAGCGGAGCTGGCACCAGCCGTCGCAGTTGCCCATGTCGTAATTCAGGCAGGGGCGGGCCTTGCCCAGGTCCCGGGGGAATTGCTTGTGGCAGCCGGGCAGGCGGAAGGTCAGGCGCAGGGTGTCGAGCAAATGCTGCGTCACGCCGCGGCTGGCGAAGGGGCCGAAGTACTGGGCGCCGTCGTCCAGGGCGCGGTTTTCCAGGGTGATCGTCGGGTAGTCCTGCCGCAGGTCCAGGCGCAGGTAGGGGTAGCCCTTGGCGTCCTTTAAGAGGATGTTATACTTGGGCATGTGCCGCTTGATGAGGCTGCACTCTAGGACGAGGGCCTCAAACTCCGTCCGGGCGGCGATGACCTCGAAATCGTCGACGCAGGAGACCATTTTGCGGGTCTTCGGCGTGTGGGACGCCGTCTCCTGGAAGTATTGGCTGACGCGGTTTTTGAGCTTTTTCGCCTTGCCGACGTAGATGATCTGGCCGGTTTGATCGTGCATCAGGTACACGCCGGGGACCAGGGGGAGGCTGCGGGCCTTCTCCTTGAGCTCTTCTTTTGTCATTCCCCCACGCCCCTTTCCGCGCGGCAACGCAAGCAGGCCCGCCGACATTTGCCAGCGGGCCTGCCCGTCTTGCTGCTTGCGCTTGTGGATCCTGCTTAGTAGACGTCCTTCTCCAGCATTTTGGCCAGGGTCTTGACAGCCGCCTCTTCGTCGGGGCCGTCGGCGATCAAGGTCACGACGGTGCCGGAGGTGATGGCCATGGACAGAACGCCCAGCAGGCTCTTGGCGTTGATGCGGCGCTCGTCCACCTCGACCCAGACGTTGGCCCGAAATTCGTTGGCTTTCTGGATGAAATAAGTCGCCTGCTTGTTATGCAGGCCGGATTCGCATTTGACGATGGTCTGTAAGGTAAACATGAGATACACTCCCGATCCATTCGATTTCCCTTTTCATTATAATATAATAGCAAAATCCCGGAAAAAGTCAACAAAAAAGCCGCGCAGCGGCGCGGGATTGGCGGGGGCGTGCAAGGCGGGCCCCAAGGGGGTTTTGTTTTTGTGCGATTTTCCGGTTTGTAGGTGGTTGCGGCGGTGGGGGGGCGGGGGGGCGGCGCGCCTGTTGCGGCGCTGGGCACCAAAAAAGGCTCCCTTGTGTAAAGGGAGCTGGCAGCGAAGCTGACTGAGGGATTGATGCACTGCAATAGCAGGTTTCTGGCGCAGTACTCGACTACTCCAGGCTTTTAAAAGCAAACTAGAAAATTTCTACAAGCCAATTTCTACCAGACAGTTTAGTTACCGCCCTCCGGGGGCC
>CAKTTR010000076.1 GCA_934615645.1 uncultured Oscillospiraceae bacterium
ATCACGCTGCAAAATATTTACGACTTTTTGTCGTTTCTAGCCAACGACCGGGTCAAGAATCCGGATTCTGCGTATGCTGAGACCGGCATCGGCGCATCGGCCCGGGCCAGAAAGCTCTCGGCCATCAAATCCTTTTACAAATACCTGACCGTCCGGACAAAGCAGCTTTCTGTCAACCCGGTGCAGGACTTGGAGTTTCCCAAGCTGCGCAAATCGCTGCCGAAGTACCTGACCCTGGAGCAGTCCAAAGCGCTCCTCAGTTCTGTCGCTGGGCGAAATCAGGCGCGGGATTATGCGATTTTGATGATTTTCCTGACCTGCGGCATCCGGCGCAGCGAATTGGTCAACCTCAACCGCGCCGATGTCTACCCGGACCGGCTGCGGGTCATCGGCAAGGGTAACAAAGAACGCTTTGTCTACCTCAGCCAGGCCTGCAAGGACGCCATCGACGCGTATTTGCCAAAGCGCGAGAAGATCGTCCTGTCAGACGACCGGGCGCTGTTTGGCTCCCAGGAGAAAAACCGCATCAGCATCGCGGCGGTGCATCACCTTGTCAAAAAACATCTGGCCGCCGCCGGGCTTGACAGCAGCCAGTACTCTGCCCACAAGCTGCGCCACACGGCCGCGACGATGATGCTCTCCGGCGGCGTGGACATCAAGACAGTGCAGGACGTCCTCGGGCACGAGAACCTGAACACGACGCAGATCTACACCCATATTGAAAACACCGAGCTGAAGATCGCCGCAGAGGCAAACCCGATCTCTCATATTTTCGAAGAAAAATAGGCCAAAAACACGCTACTTCCCTACTGAAGCCTAACAAAACCGCCCATTTTCCACGCGCTTATGCAGAAAATGGGCGGTTTTCAGACTAAAAAGCCTCGCAGAGTTTGCGCCGCGCACGGCGCAAATAAAGTCTAAATCATTTTTTCCGGCGGCGTGTACGTCGGGAAAAATACTTATCGCCCTGCAAGTGTGGAATTTCTGCGCTGAAAGCGCAGAAATTATGCGCGCAGCAGGGTGCAAGCCCCTTCAAATGCGAGCCCAGCGAAGCGGTAAGCGAGAGTCAAAATTTTAATTTTGCTCCTCGAGCTTATACAGCGTAGTCGCATTTGAGAGCGGCGCTATAGCGCCGCTTCGATGGCTTCGCGGATATTTCTGGCCCGGAGGACCTGCATCCCTTCGGGGATCACCAGGTCCTTTGTCCCCTGCCGCGGGATGATGCAGCGGGAGAAGCCCAGCCGGTGCAGCTCGTGCAGCCGCTGGTTCAGATGGTTCACTGCCCGCAGCTCCCCGGTCAGGCCGACCTCGCCGATGGCCGCCAGGTCCGCCTGCACCGGCGTGTCCCGGTAGCTGGAGGCCAGGGCCAGGACAACGGGCAGGTCGGCGGCGGGCTCGTCTAGCTTCAATCCGCCGATGACATTGAGGTACGCGTCAAACATCCCCAGCTTCAGGCCGCCGCGCTTTTCCAGTACGGCCATCAGCAGCGCCGCCCGGTTGAAATCAAAGCCGTTCGTCGTCCGCCGGGGGACGTTGAAGCTGGTCTTCGTGACAAGGGCCTGGACCTCGGCGAGAATCGGCCGCGTCCCCTCCATGGCGCAGGCGACGCAGGTCCCCGGTGCGCCCGCCGGGCGGCCTGCCAGCAGGACCTCCGACGGGTTTGGAATTTCTTTCAGCCCCGTATCGATCATCTCAAAGACGCCGATCTCGTTGGTAGAGCCGAAGCGGTTTTTCTCCGCCCGCAGCAGGCGGTAGTGGGTATTGGGGTCGCCCTCGAAATACAGGACGCAGTCGACCATATGCTCCAGGACCTTCGGCCCGGCGATCGCGCCTTCCTTATTGACATGGCCGACGATGAAGACCGTCAGCCCCGTCGTCTTGCACAGCTGCAGCAAGCGCATTGTGCAGTCCTTGACCTGGGAGACGCTGCCGGACGTGGCGGTGTTGCTCTCGGCGTAGAGGGTCTGAATCGAGTCGACGATCAGTAGATCTGGTTTATATTCCTCTGTGCAGGCGACAATCTGATCAATCGACGTCTCGGACAGGACGAGCAGACGGTCTGTGTGAACCTGGAGGCGGTCGGCCCGCAGCTTGAGCTGCTGCTCGCTCTCTTCACCGGAGCAGTAGAGAACCTGACGCTGCCGGCAAAGCTCGCTGCAGATTTGCAGCAGCAGGGTTGACTTGCCGATGCCCGGCGCGCCGCTGAACAGCACCAGCGACCCCGCCACGACACCGCCGCCCAGGACCCGATCCAGCTCCCCCATGCCCGTCGTGGCGCGAATTTCCCGGGTGGAGGTCACCTGCGAGAGGGCCACCGGGGCGCGGCCTTGCAGGCCCGTCGTCCCCCGGGGCCGGGCGGACGACGCAGGCTGGGGCGTAAACTCCGTGATCGTATTCCAAGCGCCGCAGGCGGGACAGCGACCCTGCCATTTCAGGGTCTCGTTGCCACACTCGGTGCAAACATAAACCGTCTTACTTTTTGCCATTCCCGGCTCCCCTTCCGTTGGGTTTTCTTTCTGCTATAATAGCGAGGTGGGGCACAAAGCGCCCCCATTGCGGTTATTATAGCATATCTCGCGCCGGAATGCAGCAAAAAAGGCGCTAAACCGCCGCGTCCCCCGCCAAAAATGCCGTGATGGACCCAGCCAGGACGGCGGCCAGGCGCTTTTGATAGTCGCTTGACCGCAGCAGCGCCTCCTCGTCCGGGTTAGAGAGAAAGCCGCACTCGACCAAAATGCCTGGGCACTCGATTTTCTCCAAAAGGAAAATGCCGCTGCCGGGCTTGCATTCCCGCTTGTTGGCCGGGTCGAGCCCGGCGCGCAGATTCTGCTGCATCAAGGCGGCGAAGGCCCGGCTTTCCTCATTCGGGGCGTAAAACACCTGCGCGCCCCGGTATTGGCTCTGGGAGAATTGATTTTGATGGATGCTGACAAGGACCGCGTCCGCCTGGCGGTTGATCTGGGCGACGCGGTTTTTGAGATCCGTCACCTTTTTCTCGCTGATGCTGGCCGCGTCGGCGCTGGCAAGGTCCGTATCCCCTTGGCGCAGCTGCAGCGTTGGGCACCCCAGAAGGTGCAAAAGGTCGTCCAGCCGCTGGGTGATGGCCAGGTTGATCTCGCATTCCCGGGCGCCGGTGCAGGAGACGGCCCCGCCGTCGGACCCGCCGTGCCCGGCGTCCAGCACGACGGTCGTCTGCGGCATCGCCAGGGCGTCGCGGTAAACGCGCACCGCGCCAAACGCCCGGGAGCCGAGCAGAGACAATGCCGTGAATCCGGCGAGTACCGCCAGATAGATGGGCCAGTTTTTTCGGTAAAATTTCATATGCTCCCCCCTCACCCAAGCCTATGCGGCTTGTCTGGGCGGGATGCGTCATTCCGCCTGCCAGGAAAGCTTGAGCCAGTCCGGCAGGCTGGTGGGGTCAAAGCGATAGTGGGCGGTGACCCGGTCGTTCCGGGAGAAGTAGTCCTCCTCCCGCTTCGGCTGGCCGCCGTTGTGGATGACATAGGCCCGGCCATCGCGGTTGCGCCGGTCGGAGATGATGCCGATGTGGGTATCGCGCCCGAAAATGACGATATCCCCCGGCTGCCACTGGTCGATCTGCGTCGTGTCGCAGGTCAGCGATTGGCCGTAGGCGGCGAAGAAGCAGTGCAGATTTGGCACGCGGCGAAAATCAATATCCGGGTCCGGCTCGGTGATCTGGGGATAAGCCGCCGGGCGGGCGGCGATATCGGCATCGACCATATCCCGCAGGCTGTAGCCCGCCTGGCGGAAGGCGCGCCAGATGACGTCGGTGCAGACGCCGATGTCCTCCGGCGGGTAGCCGCCGGGCTGGTATGCGCCGTCATAGCGCGGGTGATTTTTCGCGTCCTGCCGCGCGCCGAGGACGAGGTCGGCATAGTCGTCCACGCCGTTGCCGTTGAAATCCACCGGGCTGACGGCGACGGGGATGCCAAAGTCTGCCGCCGTATACGTCCGCTCCGGCAGCAGATGATACGCCCGGGCAAAGCACAATCCTGCAAGTACCGCCAGCACCAGGCACGCCAGCAGCGCCAGCCGCCTTTTCCGCTTTTGCTGCACCATGCGCCCCCCTCCTTCCAGCGTCTTTTTCTCCACTATACCGGATTTTCCCCCCAGCGTCAAGGGCGGCCGGGGCGGCAAAAGAGGTTGACAGGCTCCCCGGCGCATTTTATAATAAGGGCACAAAGAAACGATACACGCCATTCGGCGGCGGGCCGCCGGGGTATTTTTTTGCCCCGCCCGCGCCGCAACGAGTAAGGAGAGGCCCCATGATCGACAAGGAACTGCGCGAGCTGCGCCGCCGCCTGCGGCCGCAGAAGAATAATATCACGAAGATCCACGGCTGCTATGTCACCGGCAGCGGCGAGATCATCACCAGCTTCACCCGCAGCGTCGCGATGATGCCGGAAAATGAAGCGGAAAAATATCTGGCGATCCTCAAGCGGACCATGACGGGCGCGCTGGGCAAGCGGCTCATCGACATCTGCTTTGCCACGAGCCAGGTCGCCGGGAGCCCGGAGCACCAGCTTTTGATGTCCCTGCGGGATACAAAGCTGGAGGACGAGGCGGTGCTGCAGCAGTTTTATGAGAAGGCCGTCAGCAGCGTCCACCTGGGGGAGAATTATCTCATCCTCCTGGCCCACGATACCTACGACGTCCCCTTCCGCGGCAAGGACGGCCTGCTGCAGGACCGCAGCGACGAGAGCTATAGCTATGTCCTGTGCGCCATCTGCCCGGTGAAGCTCTCTAAATCCGCCCTGCGGTATATCGCCAAGGAGCAGGAATTCCAGGATAAGGACGCCGGTTGGGTCGTCTCCATGCCGGCGCTGGGGTTTTTGTTCCCGGCCGTTGACGGCCGCCGGACGAATATCTACAACGCCCTGTATTACTGCAAGGACCAGACCCAGAGCTATGAGGATTTCGTCGGCGAGGTCTTCCATACGGACATTCCCCTCCCGGCGGCGCAGCAGAAGAAGAATTTTGAAGCGATCCTGACGAGCACCTTAGAAGAGGATTGCAGCTTCGACGTCGTCCAGCAGGTGCATGAGCAGCTGAGCGAGATGATCGAGGTCCATAAGGAGTCCCGAGCGGAGGAGCCGCTCCTGATCTCCCAGGGGCAGGTGCGCCAGGTGCTGGCCCAGTGCCAGGTCCCGGAGGAGAAGCTGGCAAAATTTGCCGTCCAGATGGAGGAGGACTTCGGGCTTGATGCGCAGCTGAGCCCGGAAAACCTCATCGACGACCGGCACTTTGCTCTGAAGACACTGGACGTCACCATCCAGGTCAATCCCGCCCGGAGTGACCTCGTCCAGACCCGGGTCATCGACGGGGTCAAGTACATCCTCATCAACGCGGAGGAAGCCGTCGAGGTCAACGGCGTCGATATTCACATCGGGGACAAAGCGTAAAGGAGCCGCCATGCAGGAATTTATCATCACCGGGAACGACGCCGGGCAGCGCCTGGACCGCTTCCTGGGCAAGGCAGCGCCGCTGCTTCCCGCCTCCCTGATGCAAAAGGGCATCCGCACCAAGAATATCAAGGTCAACGGCAAGCGGGCCGAGCGCGGCCAGCGGCTGTGCGACGGCGATGTTGTCCGCCTGTATCTGGACGACCGTTACTTTGAAAAGCCCGCGCCGGACAGCGGCTGGAAAAAGGTCACGGCACCGAAGCTGCACGTGGTCTATGAGGACAGCCAGATCCTGCTGGTGGACAAGCGCCCTGGCATCGCCGTCCACCCCCACGACGGCGCGGAGTACGGCCGGACGCTCATCGACCAGATCCAGGCCTATCTCTACGCCCGGGGCGAATGGGACCCGAAGCAGGAGCACGCCTTCGCCCCAGCCCTGTGCAACCGCATCGACCGCAACACCGGGGGTATCGTCATCGCCGCGAAAACGGCCATGGCCCTGCGGGTCATGAACCAGAAGATCCGGGACCGGGAGCTGGGGAAATACTATCTTGCCATCGTGAAGGGCGCGCCCCGGCCTGCCCAGGGCGTTTTGAAAGGGTATCTGTTCAAGGACGCCGTCAAAAACCGCGTCTATGTCACGGACCAGCCCCAGAAGGGGTCGAAGACGGCGCAGACCAAATACCGGACCCTGGAAAGCCGAAACGGCCTGAGCCTCGTCGAGTGCGAGCTTATCACCGGCAGGACCCATCAGATCCGCGCCCAATTCGCCCACGCAGGCTGCCCGCTGCTGGGCGATGGCAAATACGGCACCCTGGGCAAAAACGCGCCCCGGAAATACCAGGCCCTCTACGCCTACCGCCTGGAATTTCGCTTCACGACGCCGGCAGAGGACCTGGAATACCTGAACGGCGCCAGCTTCCGGGTCGACGATGTCGATTTTGTGCAGGAGTACTTCCCTGCCGCGAAATTTTCCAAATAACGCAAACGCTACCCCGCTTTGTACCGGCCCTTGGCTCTCCCACTGGGAGAGCTGCCACCGCAGGTGACTTGGGTGAGACTCCAAACGCGTAGCGTTTGGTTCAGTCGAACCCATGCAGCGCAGAGAGGGCCTTGCAGCTTTTTGTATGATAAAATCAATTTATGCACACCGTGAAAATGCCCGACTCCCCTCTCTGGACTCGCTGCGCTTGGCCACCTCGCCCAAAGGGAGCGGCAAGGGATAGAAAAACGCCCCGGTGTAGCCGGGACGTTGGGAGGATTCAAGTTGTAATTTGATTTCAAATTTAAGAGGAGACCGTCAGGCGCTCCAGCGTTGCGCCGCGGCGCCACTGCTCGAGATAGACGCGGGTGCATTTTTTGTACCGGGCAAACGTCCGCTGCGCCGCGTCGACATTGCCATAGACCTTCCAGCAGCCTGCCAGCTTATGGCGGGCTGCTTTGTTTTCCATAAAGCCCTGAACATCCTCCGGCGGATAGCCGAGGAACAGGCCGATCTCGTGGGGGAACTCTGCGTCCTGCCGCAGATGGGCCATCAGCTGGGCCAGGCAGCGGCCTGTCGCCGTATCGGGGTAGCCCTTTTTGCGCAGAATGGCCGCCGCATCGCGCTGCCGCAGGTCAGACTCCAGCTGGCGCGACCGGTACAGGTACAGCAGCACATGCCCAGGGGTAAACCGCAGCGGCAAGATCTGCACGCCCTTCGGCGAGAGCCGCCGGTTCCACTGCCGCAGCTGCGCCAGCACCGCCGGGACATCCGGGCACGGCGCTGTGACCAGGCTGCCGGTCTTGAGCCCCGCCAGGGTCGGCGCGCAGTGCTGGATCAAAATTTCTTCGGACATGTTCGTCTCTCCCCTTCTTGTCTGCTCTCTAGCAGTATGACACAAAGATAAGTGTTCTATTCTGACAGTTAGCAATAGCTAACTGTCAGAGAAAAGAAAAGCAGGGCAGAGCAAGGTCCGCCCGGCGGAAGACCGCCACGCCACCACCGGGGCCGGCAGAACGCCGGGCCCGGTGGGCGGTGGGGTTAGGTCTTGTCTTGATGGCAAGCGTTGCATCCATCGCAGCCGCCGCAGGAGCAGCCGCAGGAGCTCTTCCCTGTCTTTCTCTTGTGGATCTCCGAAGCAATGATCGCAACAAAGATGATCGCGACGATTGATGCAATGATCACAGTAGCCATAAAGACCCCTCCTTATTTCGCCGCAGCGACCTCATGGACGCGCAGCGTGTTTTCGTCGTACTTGTTCTTGCGAACCAGCAGGTAGAGAAGCGCAGCCAGGGCGATGATCGCGACAGCGGTCCAAATGGTGAAGCCGTTGCCGGAGATGAGCATACCAAGCTGATAGACGATCAGCGCGACGACATAGGCAAAGCCGCACATGTAGCCGATGGCTGCCCAGGTCCACTTGGCGTTGTTCATTTCCCGCTTGATGGCGCCCATCGCAGCAAAGCAAGGTGCGCACAGCAGGTTGAAGATCATGAAGGAATAAGCTGCCAGCTGGCTGCCATTGAAGAATTCCTGGCCAATGACCGTCAGACCGGAGGAGTTGCCTGCTTCGACCAGTTCCATTGCCAAATCCGCGCTGCCCATGGAGGACAGGGAGCCGAAGACGCCGACGACCTCTTCCTTGGCGACCAGGCCAAGAACCGTCGCGACAGCGGCCTGCCAACGGTCGAAGCCCAGGGGGTAGAACAGAACGGCAATGCCTTCGCCGATGACATTCAGGATAGACATTTCGTCGCCATCGCCGATGTAGTGGAAGCCGCCTTCAAAGGTCAGGCTGTTAAGGATCCAGATCACGATGCTGGCCGCCACGATGACGGTACCGGCACGC
>CAKTTR010000077.1 GCA_934615645.1 uncultured Oscillospiraceae bacterium
GTATAGGAGATACAGCCGGAGGCGATGGTGTTCTTGGTCGCGTACTTCATCGTTGCGTCCAGTGCGGTGCCCAGGTTACGGAAATCGTTCAACGCGTCGAAGATGCGGATGATATCAATGCCGTTCTTGATGGACAGCTCAACGAACTTCTCCACCACATCGTCATGATAGTGCTTGTAGCCCAGCAGGTTCTGGCCGCGGAGCAGCATCTGCAGCTTCGTGTTGGGCATATTCTTGCGGATATTGCGCAGTCTCTCCCACGGGTCCTCGTTCAGATAACGCAGACAGGAATCGAAGGTTGCACCGCCCCAGCATTCGACGGAGTAGTACCCTGCCTTGTCCATGGTGGGCAGGATCGCTTCATAGTCGGAATACGGCAGACGGGTCGCCATCAGAGACTGGTTTGCATCACGAAGAACAGTTTCAGTAATTTGAACTTTTTTCATGTGTAAGCCTCCATATGTGTTTTTAACAAAGTTTACTGCTTTGCTTTTCAAAAATCCAGGGGTGTTTGCTTTTCTTAATCACGCGATGATATTTCTTAATGAAATTTTAACGCAGAGAAGTGTGCTGCGGCAGAGCCTGCCGCAGCACTTCAGCTTAAATCAGCCTTCCCAAAAATAGCCTATTAAACCATGGGGCCTGCGGCGACCAGGGCCTTGCCAGCGTCATTGCCGGTGTACTTCACGAAATTCTTCACGAAGCGGCCTGCCAGATCCTTGGCCTTCTCTTCCCACTCGGCAGCGTCTGCATAGGTGTCGCGGGGATCGAGGATCGCCGGATCGACGCCGGGCAGTGCGGTGGGGACCGTCAGGTTGAAGTGGGGGATCGTCTTCGTCTCGGCCTTCAGGATGGAGCCGTCCAGGATCGCGTCGATGATGCCGCGGGTGTCCTTAATGGAGATACGCTTGCCGGTGCCGTTCCAGCCGGTGTTGACCAGGTAAGCCTTGGCGCCGCTCTTTTCCATCTTCTTGACCAGCTCTTCGGCGTACTTCGTCGGATGCAGCTCCAGGAAGGCCTGACCAAAGCAAGCAGAGAACGTCGGGGTGGGCTCGGTGATGCCGCGCTCGGTGCCAGCCAGCTTGGAGGTGAAGCCGGACAGGAAGTAGTACTGGGCCTGCTCCGGGGTCAGCACGGAGACGGGAGGCAGAACGCCAAAGGCATCCGCAGACAGGAAGATGACGTTCTTTGCCGCCGGTGCAGCGGAGATGGGGCGAACAATCTTCTCGATGTGGTCGATGGGATAAGAGACGCGGGTGTTCTCGGTAACGGAGCCGTCTGCGAAGTCGCATTCGCCGTTTTCCTTGACGGTGACGTTCTCCAGCAGCGCGTTGCGCTTGATGGCGTTGTAGATATCCGGCTCGGATTCCTTATCGAGGTTGATGACCTTGGCGTAGCAGCCGCCTTCGAAGTTGAAGACGCCGTTGTCGTCCCAGCCGTGCTCGTCGTCGCCGATGAGCAGGCGCTTCGGGTCGGTGGAGAGGGTCGTCTTGCCGGTGCCGGACAGGCCGAAGAACAGGGCGGTGTTTTCGCCGTTCATGTCGGTGTTGGCAGAGCAATGCATGGAAGCCATGCCCTTAAGCGGCAGGTAGTAGTTCATCATGGAGAACATGCCCTTCTTCATCTCGCCGCCGTACCAAGTGTTCAGGATAACCTGCTCACGGGAGGTGATGTTGAAGATAACTGCCGTCTCGGAGTTCAGGCCCAACTCCTTGTAGTTTTCGACCTTGGCCTTGGATGCGTTGTAGCTGATAAAGTCGGGGGTGAAGTTTTCCAGCTCTTCCGCCGTCGGAGCAATGAACATGTTCTTCACAAAGTGTGCCTGCCAGGCAACTTCCATAATGAAGCGGATGGCCATGCGGGAATCATGGTTTGCGCCGCAGAAGACGTCCATGACGTACAGCTTCTTGTTGGACAGCTCCTGCTGCGCCAGCTTCTTGCAGGCAGCCCATGTCTCCTGGGAGGCGGGCTTGTTGTCGTTCTTGAATTCGTCGGAGGTCCACCAAACGGTGTCCTTGGAGTTTTCGTCCATAACGATAAACTTATCCTTGGGAGACCGGCCGGTATAGATACCGGTCATAACATTGACCGCACCCAGATCAGAGACCTGGCCCTTTTCAAAGCCTTCCAGGCCGGGTTTTGTCTCTTCTTCGAAGAGGGCCTCATAAGAAGGGTTGTAGACGATTTCTGTCGTACCCGTGATGCCATACTTTTCAAGATCAATCTTTTTCATGCAAAGTGTTCCTCCTATAGCAAATAAATCTAGCGTACCCCCTCCGGCGGGCACGCCCGGCGGAATGTAATACGCAAAACTACAAAAATTCGAAGGCCCAACGTCCTCCGTATACCAGTATAACACGCCTGCGGAAATATTTCTATATAAATCTAAAAAATTTTGTCTTTTCTTGATATTTTTTTAATTGCCGGTCTTTTGGTGAAAATTTCTTGGATAACCTGCTGTTTTTTGCGAATTTTTCCGGCATTTTTTCTGGCGTGCTTGATTTTTATTTTCCCAGCGTGTAAAATTTATACAAATACTGGCACTTTGGCCGAGAGAGGGCGTGGGCGCATGAACGCAAAAGAGAGAAAAAGAGCCAAACTGATGTATCGCTTTCCCCTGCTGCTGGCCCTGACGGGGCTGGTCCTGCTGCTGCTGCAATGGGCCCTGGGCTTTGCCTCGATGGACGCCTTCAGCGAGCTTCTGCCGCTGGTGCGGCGGAATTGGTATATTCTCGTGCTGCCGGTGGCGCTGCTGCTGCTCTACCTCTTCCGGGCCCCGGTCGCAGCGGCGTATTGCGGCGCGGCCGTTGGAGCGGTGCTGTTTCTGATTCAGCTGGTGGTCTCGTTCCTGCTCCGCCGCAGCGGCGGCGATGCCGTGGGGCTGGCGGCTTGGATCCCGGGGCATGGGCTGTTTTCCAGCCTGCAGGCCCTCGCCGCGCAGGTATCGGCAGCGCGCATTTTGGCCTTTGCTGCGGATCTTGCCCTGGTGCTGTGCAACGCCTCGGCGATCTTCTCCTGCATGGGCTATATCAGCGCGCTGCGCCAGGCGACCGAACGGGCCGCCCAGCGGCAGGCCCGGCAGGACGCGGAAAAAGAATTTTCCCCGGAAGATTGACGCAGGCGCTGCGGCGTGCTATACTAAATTTATTCTAATCCGTCTATTTTTATCGAATTCAATGCATCGAGGTCCTATTCTATGTACGAAGAGCAAAAGCAACGGATCATTCAGGAGATCGTCCCTGGCAAACAGGTCACGATGGCGCATCTGATCGCCAATCCCAATCCGGATCTTTATAAAAAGCTGGGCGTCATCGGCAATCCCCAGGGTGCCATTGGCATTCTGACCATCACGCCCCACGAGGCCGCGATCATCGGCGCCGACGTTGCAACGAAGGCCGCCAGTGTCGATATTATTTTTGTCGACCGGTTCAACGGCTCCCTGGTCATCAATGGCACGGTGGCCGATGTCGAAGCAGCGATGAAAGACGTTTTAAATGTGCTGGAAAACCTCCTGCACTTTGCCCCGGCGGTGATCACGAAGACATGAAGCGTGTGATTATGGTCGGCCATGTGGCCTGCGGCAAGACGACCCTCAGCCAGCGGCTCAATGGCTTAAAGCAAACGTATCAAAAAACCCAGGCTTTGGAGTTTTTGCAAAATTCCATCGACACACCGGGGGAGTATCTGGAGCGCCGCTCCCTGGTGCATGCGCTGATGGTCACCTCTGTCGAGGCGGATGTCGCGCTGTTTATCCACGATGCAACGGCGGAGCGTTTTATGTTCGCCCCGGGCCTGGCAGGGTCCTTCCCCATCCCGGTCATCGGCGTCGTGAATAAGATTGACTGCGCCACGCCGCAGCAGCGCGCCGATGCGCGCGAGCTTCTGGAGCTCACCGGCGCCAGCCCGATTTTTGAGATCAGCGCCAAAACCGGTGAGGGCATGCAGGCCCTGCTGGACTATTTAAGTGATGACCCTGCGCCAGACGATGCGCAAAAGAACGATAGCAATGCCCCGGCTACAAGCTGATGCAGCCAGGGCATTCTTTTTATCCCGCAGCGGGCAGCGGCGCGGCATATTTGCGGCATTGCTTTCGGTTGCGGCGGAAAAAGCCGCAGATGGTGCAAAAGACGAACGCAGCCAGCAGGCCATAATAGATTGGTACGACCGTCGGCCAGGTCGCTGCATCGGGGAAGATCGTCCGCGCCGGGATGGCATCGAGAAGGATGTAGATCAGCATGGGACTGCGGCCAAGCACCAAGGGCCGCAGCATCGCCGCTCGCAGCCCGATATACCCGGTGCCAAGCAGCAGCTTCCAGCCATCATGCCTAGAGAAGGACGTAGTCGAGGCCAGGACAAAGCCGCAGAAATACAGCGTGCCGTGGCAGAACAGGCAGACGGCATTGTCCAGCGGCGTATTGCCGCCGTAGATCGCCCCACCGGCAAGGATCATGGCCAGGTAGTAGAAAAAGCCCGCCATCAGCCCGGAATAAGCGGCCCAGCAATAGAGCCTTTTCCACCCTGCCAGCATGATCAGCGGCACGACGAAGTAGGCGATGGTAGAAAACTCCGCCGGGATCCGCACCTGGAAAAAGAACGCCGGATAGACGATCAGATAGTGCGCCAGGTTCACACCCAGCAGCAGCCAGCAGAGCAGGCGGAGTATTTTTTCGATCTGCGCCGCCGGGCAGCGGCACAGACGGCGGGCCAAATAGGTGAGCGCGCCCAGCAGGAAAAGTGCAAGCAGATTCAGTATCGACATGGCAGTATCCCTCACCGAATGATAAATCACGCTGCGTAGCCGAACCAACCCCAGACATGCCAGAATTGGATCCCTCCCGCCTGGAGCATCGCGACCACGCTACCAGCAATAAAAAGGACCGCAAAGACCGTCAGGCCCAGCAGCGATGCTTTGCGCAGTCTGCGGGCGCGTTTTGCCCGGAGCTGCGGGCGGGCAGGCAGCGGCGGCAGGGCCGCGCCGCCGTGCAGCCGGGCCAGCGTATTGCTGCGGAACCGGCCGAAGGCCCGCAGGCTCTGACGCAGATAAGCGCCATACCAGACGCAGCCCGTATAGGTGAGAACGCTCAGCGCCAGCAATGCGCAGCCAAACAGCAGCGCCGCAGCGTACGGCATCAACGGGAGCAGGCCAACCGGATTGATCCGCCCGATCAGGCAAAGCCCCGTCAACGCGAAGGCTATAGCTGCTGCCGTCAGCACCAATCCAAAGGAGAACAGCAGCAGGAACAAAACGCCCTCTCCAAATTCCGCCAGGCCCAAACCGAGATAGACCAGCCCGCGCCCCGATTTTGGCGCAGCAGGCGTCGTCTCCGCCGGGGCAAACTGGGCAGCCAGCGCGGCCGGGTCGCCAAGCTTGGCAGCGATCTCCTCTTCTGTGTAACCGTCGGCCAGTTTAAAGGCAAAGTGTTGCTCGTATTCTGCCGTGATCTCCGCGGCGTCGGCAATATGCTGCTTTTCCAGCGCAGCGCTCAGTTTTGTTAAGAATTCAGTCTTCGTCATCTTTTTCAACCTCCTCATTTAAAATGCGCAGCACAGCCTTTGCAAATTTCAGGTACTCTGCCCGGCCTGCCGCATAGGTCTCCTCGCCAAGCTGGGTCAGCTTGTAGTATTTTCGTGGCGGGCCGCCGCTCTCCTCCTGCAGGTAGGTCGTCAGCAGACCGTCGGCCTTTAGTTTGCGCAGGATCGGGTAGACCGTCCCGTCAGCAATGGCAACGTAGGCGGCAAGCTGCTCCGAGATCTCATACCCATAGCGCGGCCGCTTTTGCAGCAGCGCCAGCACACACAACTCCAGGACGCCTTTTTTATATTGTGGATTCATACGATCACCCCATATGTTTTTGTCTTTTGATTACTATTAAATTATATTCACTAGTGGTGTATGTGTCAAGTGCTTTTTAAAAATTTTTTCAGATAATCGCACCAGACGTTCCGCCCCAAGCACAAAGCCGCCCCCGCGAGGGGGGGCGACTGGCTTTCTTCGAGGTCATTTTTCCGTCAACCATATTTCAATTCTCGCCCCCGCGAGGGGGGCGACACGGCGGGGACATTGACCGTGAATTTTGTCGTTGTATTTCAATTCTCGCCCCCGCGAGGGGGGCGACGCAAGAGTCAGTGCGGCGGCCTGGGCCTCAACACTGATTTCAATTCTCGCCCCCGCGAGGGGGGCGACTAGATGCGCGCCGTCGTTGCGGAAAGCTGCCCGTCCATTTCAATTCTCGCCCCCGCGAGGGGGGCGACGTCGGATATCACAGGCGGGATCATCGGCCCAATTAGCATTTCAATTCTCGCCCCGCGAGGGGGGCGACCTATGCTGCTTTACCATCGCAACATACCGGCTCAATTTCAATTCTCGCCCCCGCGAGGGGGGCGACAAAAAGGCTTATGACACGGCGAGCGCGGCGCAGATTTCAATTCTCGCCCCCGCGAGGGGGGCGACGGGGCAGTGAGGTAAATTACATCTTCTCCAATAAATTTCAATTCTCGCCCCCGCGAGGGGGGCGACCAAATCGGTAAGGCAATCACCTTCGCAACGGTACAATTTCAATTCTCGCCCCCGCGAGGGGGGCGACAGCAAATATCACCAAAATGCTGCGTGATAATTGCTGCATAATAAACAAATCTTAAAAAGAAAACCAGCTGTGGCAGAAAATCGGAACAGAATTATGCCGGTTTTTATACGCCAAATGCAAATTTTCCTTCCATTTCGTGCGCCAACCTCTGGGCCTTTTGTGTATGGGAAAGGTCGGCGCACAGGCAAACCGTTAAAGGATCAGCGGTTGCCCTGCTTGTACTAAGGTCGTCTTACCCAGTGTTTCTATCTTGTTCTGATACGAATTGCCCAATCTATAGAACCGGACAGAATCTGCATCTAAGTCGATCACTTTTTGAATTTCATGCTTCAGCACAGATAACTGCGCCGCATCTACCAGCACTTCAAATACAGAATTTTGCACACGCATTCCATACTTCTGGCAGAGCTTCGCGACCTTGCGCAGACGTTTCGCACCGTCCGTCGATGCCGTGTTGACATCATACGTCACGACCAAGAGCATCCCCTCACCTCCATACAAAGGGCGGATATGCATCCAAATCACCGCGAAGTACCCGTGCAAACAGCATCGCCTGCGCATAGGGGATGATCCCAATTTGCACCTTTTCTTCTAAAAACGGGTGTTGGAGCTCCTCGGCCTTTCGTTTCTGCCAAGCAGCAAGGACCGTCCTACGCCCCTGTTCACTGAGATACACCGCATCCGAATCAACATCGAAGCACTTTTCGTTCAACTGCCCCCGATGAAAGAGCGCCAGCACAAACCGGTCACACAACGGCGCACGCAGTTCCTCCATCATGTCCAGCGCGAAGGACGGACGTCCCGGTCGGAGCGTATGAAGATACCCCGCTGCCGGGTCGAGACCAACCGTTTCCAGCGCCGCCTGAACCTCCCGCGTCAGCAGTGTATAGACGAAGGACAACGTCGCATACAAATAACTCTCCGGCGTCAAAACATAAAGTGTATTGAGCAGCTTTTTCACAGCGCACACACCTCCTCCGCCTCCGCTTTCAGCGTTCGGCAGTAGCTCTGGGCCGAAACTTTAGTCTTTGGCATACAGTATTCTTGCAGAGAACATCTCCTGCATTTTGGCCCATATGCGGCCGGCGGGATACGCAGCTGCATCCGGAGGTCCCTTAGCCGCTGTGCCATCTCTTCGACCTGCTTTCGCAGTGTGGAATCTAACGGCACCCGCAGCCTTCTGTGGGCCGAGATGAAGTATAACGCGCCTTCGGGAATCTCGGTATGATATCGTTCCTCCAGGCACATGGCTTGCGCGCATAGCTGCAGCTTATATTCCGGTTCATCCCGCACCGTTCCGTGCTTATACTCAACGGGGTACAGCCGTACCGGGAAATCCACTGCTTGAATTTGACAGCCCTTTTCATCCGCTGTCGCTTCGATGCAGTCGCATTTTCCATGCAAACCCAATCGCGCTGAGAACACCTCATATTCATACAGATTCACAGTTGTTCCCCTGCGCTCTATTCGCTGCGTGTGCACTTTTTGATGCTCGTTTCTGCCCTTGGCGGTATCTTCATTCTCCAGCCACACCTGCTCATTCATCAGAAGCCCGGCGCGCCGCAGGCA
>CAKTTR010000078.1 GCA_934615645.1 uncultured Oscillospiraceae bacterium
CTCTTGATGGGCTTGTCGCCGAAGCGCAGGTGGCTGATGGTCACGCCGCCGGTCTTCTTGGAGTCGTACTGGAAGTAGGCCTGTACATACTTGTCGGTATGGTCGCCAATGATCTTGATGGAGTTTTTGTTCGCGCCAACGGTGCCGTCGCCGCCCAGGCCCCAGAATTTGCACTCGATGGTGCCTTCCGCGGCGGTGTTGGGGGCTTCGTGCTCCTCCAGGGAGAGGTTCGTGACGTCGTCGACGATGCCGATGGTGAACTGACGCTTCATCTCGCTCTTTGCCAGCTCTTCGTAGACGGCAAAGACGGAAGCGGGAGGCGTATCCTTGGAGCCGAGGCCGTAGCGACCGCCGATGACCTGGATATCAGACTTGCCAGCGTTGGCCAGCGCCGTGACAACGTCCAGATACAGGGGCTCGCCCTGGGCGCCGGGTTCCTTCGTGCGGTCGAGGACCGCGATCTTCTTGCAGGACGCGGGGATGGCGGCCAGCAGCTTTTCCGGAACGAAGGGGCGGAACAGGCGGACCTTGACCAGGCCGACCTTCTGACCCTGGGCGTTCAGGTAGTCGATGACTTCCTCTGCCACGTCGCAGATGGAGCCCATGGCGATGATCACGCGGTCCGCGTCAGCAGCGCCGTAGTAGTTGAAGAGCTGATAGTCGGTGCCGAGCTTGGCGTTGACCTTGCCCATATACTCTTCCACGATGGCGGGCAGCGCGTCATAGTACTTGTTGCACGCTTCACGATGCTGGAAGAAGATATCGCCATTTTCGTGGCTGCCGCGCATGGCGGGGCGCTCGGGGTTCAGACAGTGCTTGCGGAACGCTTCGACAGCGTCCATATCGCACATTTCCTTCAGGTCGTCATAATCCCAGACTTCGATTTTCTGGATCTCATGGGAGGTACGGAAGCCGTCAAAGAAGTTGATGAACGGCACGCGGCCCTTGATCGCCGCCAGGTGCGCGACAGCGCCCAGGTCCATGACTTCCTGCTGGTTCGTCTCGCACAGCATGGCGAAACCGGTCTGACGACAGGCGTAGACGTCGGAATGATCGCCGAAGATGTTCAGCGCATGGGAGGCGACCGTTCTGGCAGAGACATGGAACACCGCAGGCAGCAGCTCGCCCGCGATCTTATACATATTCGGGATCATCAGCAGAAGACCCTGGGAAGCGGTATAAGTCGTCGTCAGAGCGCCGGCGGCCAGAGAACCGTGCACCGTACCGGCTGCGCCGGCCTCGGACTGCATTTCCACAACCTTGACCCGGTTGCCAAAGATGTTTTCACGGCCAGCAGCGGACCACTGATCGACATAGTCGGCCATGGGGCTGGAGGGGGTGATGGGATAAATGCCGGCTACCTCGGTAAAGGCATAGCTGACATGTGCGGCGGCGGTATTGCCGTCCATTGTAAGTTTCTTTCTTGCCAAATTAAATACCTCCTAAAGTATTTTAATTTTACAGTTTCTATTTTAACACGGCAAATCGGATTTGTAAATTGGAATTTCCGGGAGAAGAACCGTTTTCCCCGGGAATTTCCTGCTGTTTTCTGCCGCGGCCGGGATTTGGCGGCGGTTTTTCCTTCTTTTGACAGGAGGCGGTTGGAATTGCTTGTGTTTTGGGCATATTTGTGGTAAAATACACCTCTGGCAGCGCGCAACGCCGCGCCGCCGTGTATTACGATGGGAGGAACCACTATGGGCCTGAGAGAGGAAATCAGCCGCCGCCGGACCTTTGCGATCATCTCGCACCCGGACGCCGGTAAAACGACGCTGACGGAGAAGTTTTTGCTGTACGGCGGCGCCATTGCCCAGGCGGGCGCGGTCAAGGGCAAGAAGAACAGCCGGGCCGCTGTGTCCGACTGGATGGAAATCGAAAAGCAGCGCGGCATTTCGGTCACATCGTCCGTCATGCAGTTTCAATACGCAGGCTTTTGCATCAATATCCTCGATACCCCGGGCCACCAGGATTTCTCCGAGGATACGTACCGGACCTTAATGGCCGCCGACGCCGCCGTCATGGTCATCGACGGCAGCAAGGGCGTCGAAGCGCAGACCCGCAAGCTGTTCAAGGTCTGCGCCATGCGGCATATCCCGATCTTTACCTTTGTAAACAAAATGGACCGGGATGCCAAGGACCCCTTCGACCTTCTGGACGAATTGGAGCGGGAGCTTGGCATCGAGACCTACGCCATGAACTGGCCCATCGGCTCCGGCAAGGAATTCCAGGGCGTCTACGACCGGCACAACGGCCAGCTTTTATTCTTCTCCGGCGTCTCCGGCAAGAACCGGGCCGACAAGCTGGAGATCGAGCTGGAGGACCCGAAGGTCGGCGAGAGGATCGGCCAGGCCCGGCACGAGCAGCTGATGGAAGAGGTCGAGCTTCTCGGCGCAGGCCGGGAGTTTTCCATGGAGGAGGTCCGGGCGGGCAGCCTGAGCCCCGTCTTCTTCGGCTCCGCGCTGACGAATTTCGGCGTCGAGCCGTTTCTGGAGGAATTTCTGCGCCTGACGCCCCCGCCCCTGGCAAGGACTGCCGACTGCGGGACGATCGACGTCTTCCAGCCGGAGTTTTCCGCCTTTGTCTTTAAAATTCAAGCCAATATGAACAAAGCCCACCGGGACCGGCTGGCCTTCCTGCGCATCTGCTCCGGCAAATTCGAGCGGGACCGGGAGTATTACCATGTCCAGGGCGGCAAAAAAATGCGCCTGTCGCAGCCGCAGCAGCTGATGGCCCAGGAGCGGGAGATCGTCGACGAGGCCTATGCCGGGGATATCATCGGCGTGTTCGACCCGGGCATCTTCTCCATCGGCGATACCATCACCGTCCCGGGGCAGAAATTCCGCTTCTCCGGCATCCCGACCTTTGCGCCGGAGCACTTCTGCCGCGTCTCGCCGAAGGATACGATGAAGCGCAAGCAGTTTATCAAGGGCACCGAGCAGATCGCGCAAGAGGGCGCCATTCAGATCTTCAAGGTGCCGAATACCGGCATGGAGGAAGTCATCGTCGGCGTCGTCGGTACGCTGCAGTTTGACGTCTTCCAGTACCGGATGCGCAGCGAATACGGCGTAGAGCTGCGGATGGACCATCTGCCCTATGAAGAGCTGCGGTTCATCACCGCCTGCCCGGTGCAGGATCTGCAGGACCTCAACCTCTCCAGCGACGTCGAGCTGCTGGAGGATTACCGCGGCAACCGGCTGCTGGTCTTTACGTCCTACTGGGCCATCGACTTTACCATCAAGCGCAACCCCGGCCTGGAGCTGTCCGAGGCGCTGCAGCAGCGCGAGGAGGCGTAACGCATGGAACGATATCACGGCCGCCCGGCAGAGAAGACCGGCCGCCTGGAAAAGGAGCTCCGCTGCTACGACGCGCTGGATGCCCTCGGCATCGCCTATGACCGGGTCGATCACCCCCACGCGGATACCATCGCCGCCTGCCATGCCATTGAAGACTGCCTGGGCGCGAAGATCTGCAAAAATCTCTTCCTCTGCAACCGGCAGAAGACGGAATTTTACCTTCTGCTGCTGCCCGGGGATAAGCCCTTCCAGACGAAGGTCTTCTCCAAGCTGATCGGCGTCAGCCGTCTCTCCTTTGCCGATGCCGACGCCATGCTGCGCTATCTGGATATCACCCCCGGCTCCGTCAGCATTCTGGGGCTGATGAACGACCGGGAAAAGACCCTGCATGTCTATATCGACCGTGAGGTCACGTCTGACCCCTGGCTCGGCGCACACCCGTGCATCAACACCAGCACCCTCCGCCTGGAGACTGCTGCCGTCCTGGAACGCTTCGTCCCCTGGACCGGTCACACCGCCACGGTGATCGACTTGCCACGAGAAGACACGCAAACCAGCTGACGCTTGCAATTCTAACAAACAGCGCCCCGCCGACAACCATCGGCGGGGCGCTTTCATCCGTCAAAAAAGCCTCGCAGAGTTTGCGCCGCGCACGGCGCAAATAAAGTCAAAATTATTTTTCCCGGCGGCAAGTGGGTGAGACTCCAAGAGCGCAAGCGCAGCGCAGCGCGATTGGCGTAGTCGAACCCATGCAGCGCATACGTCGGGAAAAATACTTCTCGCCCTGCAAATTGGGTGAGACTCCAATTGTGCAAGCTCTGCGCGGCACAATTGGTCAAGTCGAACCCATGCAGCGCTGTGGAATTTCTGCGCTGAAAGCGCAGAAATTATGCGCGCAGCAGGGTGCAATCCCCTCAAACGCGAGCCCAGCGGAGCGGTAAGCGAGAGTCAAAATCTCTGATTTTGCGCCTCGAGCTTATACAGCGTTGTCGCGTTTGAAAGTTTTTAGAAAATATCGCAGAGGGAATACTCGCCAAAATCTAAGATTTTGCCCGTCTGATACGCGACCGGCTTGTGGAAGATGGGGCCGTCCACCGTCAGGGTGTGGTACTCCCCGTTTTCGCCGCACAGGTCGATGCCGCAGCGTTCCATCTCCGCCAGGACGTCCTCATCCAGGATGCGCCCCAGAAGCGCCCGGGGCAGCAGCGTATTGTTCAGCGATTTGATGACGCACCGGTAGCCCAGGGCCAGCACCTCCCGGACATTTTCTTCCCTGCCCCGCTGCCACAGGGGGTAATACGCTTCTAAGCCGACATTGCGGCAGCGCTCCTCGCCCCAGGCCCGGTGGCCCTCAATATCAATATCACCGAAGCAGACCGCCTCCGCACCCTGCGCCTTCGCCTCGCGCAGCGCCGCCTCCATGGAAAGGTGATACGTCTCCCCCGCTGTATCGACGGGCAGGAGCGGGATCTGCAGCGCCTCGGCATAGCGGGCCAGCAGCGCATGATCCGCCCCGTGGAAATACGACCGCCCGGCCTCCGGATTGAACATCACCAGCAGCGCCAGCGGCGTATGCCCCGCTGCCAGCATCTTATGCAACGCCAGGGTGCTGTCCTTCCCGCAGCTGTAGGACATGACAAAGGTTTTTTTGCTCTCCATCCTTTTTCCGCCTTTCTCGCCCGGACCCGGGCTTTTTTTCAGCATAGCAGATACGCGCCAAAATGTCCAGGCAAAAAAACGGTGCCGCCGCCCAGAAACCGGGCGCGCGGCACAAGTTTTTTGCAGGGTCAGCCCTCCCGCTCGATGGCGCTGACGGGGCACTCGTCCATCGCCAGCTGGCAGCTGGCGCAAAACTCCGCCGGGACGGGGCCTGCGCTGGCTTTGGCCACGCCGTCTTCCGTCATGGAGAAGATCTCCGGGCAGGTGGACGCGCACAGGCCGCAGCCGATGCAGTTTTCATTGACAAAAAATTTCATATCCTTCGCCTCCTTCTGGCACACCGCTAGTGTGCGCAGAAGATCGCAAAACTATGACCGCCGCCTCAGATGAAACAGCCCGCTGACCCCCGCCGCCAACAAGCAGCCCACCAGGCTGGAGAAAAACCGCCAGAGGGCATAGACCGTATTGCTATAGCGCCCGGTGGCGACGATCACCAGCAGATACGTGATGCAGCCCACCCGGCAGTCCATGGGCGCCATACCGCAGGCGCGGCACAGCACCAGGCTCAGCAGCGTCCCCGCCATCGCCAGCGGGATATAGGCAAGCGGTGCCTGGCCCGTCAGCCCATGCAAAAAGGCGATGAGGACCCCCGTCAGCCCGCAGAGCAGGATGCCCCGCAGCCGCAGCAGCCCCAGGCGGACGCTCTGGGCCGTCCCCGCTTGGGCGCACATCAGCGCGCAGGTACAGGTGGCCAGAATTTGTAGCTTTGGCCACAGCATACAGATGGCAACGCCCAGACCGACGCTGACAGCGATCTGGGCCTCAAATTTTCGCGGCAGCCATTCCCTCACAGCCGCTTCTCCCCCCTTCTTGCCGCGCCCTGGCGGCAGGACGCCCCGCCAGCAGCCAGCAGGCGGGGCAAGCCGGTCACTCCGGCAGAACAAATCGGGCCAGCGCCGCGACCGTCGGCAGATAGACGTCGCAGTGGGCGCGCATAAACGTTTCGATCGGCGCAAGATCATACGCCCAGCCCGCCGCGGCAAACGCCACGCCGCAGCTTCTGGCCATCGTATAGCCGTGCCGGAGATCGTCCACCATCAAAAGCGCGGACGGTGGCAGCGCCAGCTGCCGCATAATCTCCCGCAAGGGATAGGCATTCGGCTTGCGCTGCTCCGGCGGCGCGTCCCAGCCGAAGATCAGGTCCGGCTCCGGCAGGCCGTTTTCCCGGTAGTCCCGGCGGATATTGCCAGAGAGCGAGTGGGAGACGACGCAGAGCTTCCCCCCTGCCGCCCGGTAGCGGGCCAAAAACGCCGCCATCCCCGGGTACGCCCGCGGGACATGGGCCGCGACGTAAGCGTCCCAAAATTGCAGCTCCCGCGCCATCTCCGCCTCCGTCAGGCCATAGCGGCCCCGGCACAGTGCCGGAAAGCTGCCGGTGAAATTTTCCAGCAGATACGTCTCCAGATCGATCCGCGCCCCGGGGCGCACCTCGTCTAAAAACGCCTGAAAGCAGGGGTGATGGATCGTCGCCGTGCTGTCGACGACGGTGTCGTCGTGGTCCAGCACCAGGCAGCGGTAGCGCAGGCTCATTTGTGGTACAACCGGCTCGTCTGATACACCGGCTCCTGGGTCAGATTGATCCCCAGCTTTTTATAGATCCCCACGTCCACCGGCGAGAGAATGACCGACGCGTGGGCCTGGCAACTGCGCAGCCGGTCCAGCTGCTCCAGCGCCAGAGCGGCGACCGGATTCGTCACCGCACTAAACGACAGCGCCATCAGCACCTCGTCCGAATGCAGCCGCGGGTTCCGGCTGCCCAGATGCTCCGTCTTCAGCGCTTGGATCGGCGCCAGAACGCTGGGCGAGATGAGCTGGATCTCATGGTTGATCTTGGCCAGGGTCTTGAGGGCATTCAGCAGCGCCGCCGCGCTGGCCCCCAGGAGTTCAGACGTCTTGCCGGTGACGACGGTGCCGTCCTCCAGCTCGATGGCCGTAGCCGGGCCGCCGGTCTCCGCCGCCCGCTCCAAAGCCGCCGGGACCGTCCTGCGCATCTGGGGGGCAATGCCGCTTGAGCGCATCAGGACCTCCAGCTTCTGGGTCTCGCTGCTGTCGGCCTTGCCCTTGCGGACAGCGCAGGCCGACGCGTAATACCGCCGGATGATCTCCTGCCGGGACGCCTCACAGCAGACTTCGTCGTCCACAATGGCGTTGCCCGCCATATTGACGCCCATATCCGTCGGGCTCTTGTAGGGGCAATGGCCGTGGATCTGGCGGAACATCTCTTCCAGCACGGGGAAAATCTCAATATCCCGGTTGTAGTTGACGGTCGTCTCCCCATAGGCTTCCAGATGGAACGGGTCGATCATATTGACATCAGCTAGATCGACCGTCGCCGCCTCGTAGGCCAGATTGACCGGGTGCTTCAGCGGCAGGTTCCAGATGGGGAACGTCTCATACTTGGCATAGCCCGCCTGGATGCCCCGCTTGTGCTCATGGTAGAGCTGGCTCAGACAGCCCGGCGCAGTGACGACGACGACGGGGCGGTCCGTCTCGATATAATCATTCCGGCCAAAGCCCTCCTCCGAGACGACCAGGCTGATATTTGAGGGATAATCCGGGATGCTGTAATGCCGGTAGGTCCGGATGCCGAGGCTCTGCAGGCGGCGCTCAAACTGCTCCGCCGAAGGCTGCGCGGCCCACCGGGTCAAAACGACACTGCCGACGTACAGCCCGTACTCCCGGAACGCGTCGATAAGCCGCAGGACGTCCACATCATAAGTAATGCCCAGATCGCCCCGGACCTTATTCTTCTCGATATCGCTGGCGTTGATCACAATGACGATCTCTGCCTGGTCCTTGAGCTTCAGCAGCATTTTCATTTTGCTGTCCGGATGGAACCCCGGCAGCACCCGCGAGGCATGGTAATCGTCAAAGAGCTTCCCACCAAATTCCAGGTACAGTTTTCCGCCAAAAGAATCCACCCGCTCCAGGATCCGCTGGGTCTGCAGCGCGAGATATCTATCATTATCAAAGCCGATCTTCATGCACGCAACCTCCTGCAAAAAAACAAATTCTGTCTTTCAGTATAGCACTTTTCCGACACATTTTGCAAGGGCAATCTCCCGATTTTCTACCGTCTCGGCATAGAGGAACCCCCTTCAGTGC
>CAKTTR010000079.1 GCA_934615645.1 uncultured Oscillospiraceae bacterium
TTTTTATATTATATCATGAAATTAGAACGATTCCAGTAGGGAAGCTATCATCGCATTGCTTTATTGCGGAAATCATGCTGTTCTGTTGCTGAATTGTGAAATCGCACATAAAAAACGCGCAAAATACTACAAGATCACCATAGCACCTACCGCCACGTGCCCGCTTTCTCAAGCAGTCACGCGGAATTTACGAAAGCAGCGTATATATTCGTTAAAAAACTGCAGTTAAACCGACAGCACTTTCTACAGTCTATACCGGGCCCTGTTCTGTTTTCTTTCGGCAAATGCCGCGCGGGGATTGGCTTGTGCAAGCCCTCTAAATCGTTTGTGCATTTTGCCTAAAAAATTTCCTCAAAAATCGTTACTCCCTCCAAACTCAACTTTTTTGATGAAATAATCATTGCATTAGACCTTATCTAATGTTATAGTAGTGCAATACAAGGGTATTTTATTCGTTTTCGTATGAGACGCTGCGGCTTGCGGCGGCGCAATCTTAACGTTTTCTTAATGGCGAACCTTATTTTGTGATATTGTCTACAATATTACAGTTATCAGCGATTACCATAGGTATAATAGCCAACATTTTGTAGGTGCTTGCCGAATGCTTTCAGGTAGTATTCCAAATTTTAGCTGGTTTCAGTTTTTCTTATTGCTATTATTCGCCGCATCACCTATAATTTTTACAGGAGTTATATGCAGAGATTGCATATGGTAGTTTTACACAATACAAACCACAAAAACCACAGGAGGAACCACACATGACATCATTGGAAAGAGTTGTCGCGGTCCTGAACCACCAGGAGCCTGACCATGTCCCTGCTTATCCGCTGTGCAACAGCAACTCCCGGATCTACACGGGCATCGACTACGCTGAATGGACCCTGAACGAAGAAAAGTGCGCCGAATCCATCATCAAAGCCACGGAAGAGCTGGGGCTGGACGTCATCTGCTCCCTCGTCGACCTCTCCGTTGAGGCCGCTGACTGGGGCATGAAGATGCGCTACCCGACCGACGCCGCTGCTGGCCCGGATACGAAGGAGCACTTCATCACCAAGCCTGAGGACTTTGACAAGGTCGTCCGCCTCGACCCGCGCAAGACCCGCCGGATGAGCGGCCACCTGAAGCTGGTCAAGATGCTCTACGACGCCAAGGGCAAGGATACCCCCATCGTCGCCTTCGTCTTTGGCCCCCTGGGCATCCTGAGCATGATGACGGGCCTGGCTCCCATGTTCAAATTCCTGCGCAAGTGCCCGGACCAGGTCCACAAGGCCCTGCACAACATCACCGACACGCTGCGTGACTACTGCACGGCCCTGATCGAAGAATCCGGCTGCCATGCGATCATGTTCGATACTCTCTACGCCTCCCAGACGATCATGCGCGCCTCCATGTGGGACGAGTGGGAAGGCCCGTACATTCAGGAGCTGGCCGAGCTGGTCCACGGCAAGGACACCATGGTCATGATCCACAACTGCGGCGACGGCATCTACTTCAAGGAGCAGATCGAGCGTATGCATCCGCAGGCCATCTCCACCCTCTTCCTCCCGCCCGACTGCAAGACGATGGAAGAGTGCAAGGAAAAGTATGGCGATCAGATCACCATCATTGGCAGCATCCCGCCCTCCAATATCGTCACCGATACGGAAGAGCAGATCCGCGCCGAGTGCCGCCGCGAGATGGACGCCTATAAAAAGAACGGCGGCTTCATCCTCTCCACCGGCTGCGAATATCCGGCCCAACTGCCCGACCATTACGCCCGTGTCATCGTCGAGGAAGCCAGAACCTACGGTAAGTATTGATTTTCGGGAGGTAGCAGTCCATGTTTGAAACTCCCATGGCCAGTGTCGCCCTCAAGACGATCCTGGAAAAGGCCTGGAGCGGTGTTCGCATGAGCCGCAGCAATCTGCGGTATCTGCTGAGCATCGACGAGCACAGTCTGTTCTCCAAGTACATCCGGCAAAGCGCCGCCATGCTGACCCGGCTGTGGACGGAAAATTCCGCGGCCATCCTCGGCTCCATCGGCATCGAGATCTCTCCCTGCCCCGGCGGCTGCCGCTTCTGCTCCTTCGGCTATGAGCACACCGATTTTGAGCCCTACCGGATGGACAAAGCCACGCTGGCGCATAAAATTCAGGAGTTTTGCGCCCATGATGACGTCTACGGCATCGTCCTGGTCACGATGCACAATTACGACCAGGACTTCCTGCTGGAGATGACCCGCTGCGCGCTGGACACAGTTCCCCACGGCACGCAAGTGTGGCTGAACATCGGCGACAGCGACCCAGACTTCCTCCAGCAGGCGGCCGCCATGGGTGTGGAAGGCATCTACCACGTCTGCCGTCTCCGCGAGGGGACGGACACAGAGCTGCGCCCGGAAGACCGCATCGCGACGATGCGCCACGCCAAGGAGGCCGGCCTCAAGGTCTTCACCTGCTGCGAGCCCATCGGCCCGGAGCACACGGTGGATGAGCTGGTCAACAGTGTCTTCCTCGCCATCGACCTGGGGCTGGATATCAACGCGGCCATGCCGCGCGTCGCCGTCCCCGGTTCGCCGATGGCGCACCTGGGCACGATCAGCCCGGAGCGCCTGGCCCACATTGTGGCGTGCATCACGCTGGCGTTCTGTAACGTCGGCCACCCGTTTATGATGGTCCATGAGCCATCCCTGCCCGGCCTGCAATGCGGCGCCAACCTCATCATGGCAGAGTCCGGCTCCAACCCGCGCGACAGCGCCCAGGATACCTCTGGGCACCGCGGTATGGATATGGCCCAGTGCCGTCAGATGCTCTTTGACGCCGGGTTTGACTATCTCCGCCGCGGCAATATGCGCAAGATCCCGCTGACAGCGGAATACCTCCAGCAGTGCGCCAAATAACAGGCCGCCTGCCGCATATGTTCCCGGGCGCAAATCCCGCCCGGCCAACATAAAGACTCCTTACACAACGCGAAGAACCGGCTGCAAGCGTGGCTTGCAGCCGGTTCGAGCTTCTCAAACGAGACCCGCTTCGCTGGGCTCTCGTTTGAGAGGGGGCTGTAAGCCCCCCTCCCTATGCGGACTTGTCCGCATAGGGAGTTGCACCCTGCTGCGCGCATAATTTCTGTGCCTTCGGCACAGAAATTCCACACTTGCAGGGCGAGAAGTATTTTCCCCGACGTACACGCCGCCGGAGAAAATAATTTTAACTTTATTTGCGCCGTGCGCGGCGCAAATTCTGCGAAGCTTTTTGGACAGTATGAACGCCCGCAGTCTCTCTGGGAGGCTGCGGGCATTCTTTCTATTATACCCGTGCGGCTTGCACTGCCGCGTGTTTTTTCTTATTCCTCCGGCGTGACGATGGCGATATGCACTTCGTCCAGCTGCTTCTGCTCTACCGGGGCCGGGGCGTTCATCATGACGTCCTGGGCGTTCTTGTTCATCGGGAACGGGATGATCTCCCGGATGGAGTCCTCCCCTGCCAGCAGCATGACCATCCGGTCCACGCCCGGCGCGATGCCCGCGTGGGGGGGCGCACCGTAGGTAAAGGCATTGTACATCGCCGGGAATTTGGCCTTGACGTCCTCCTCACCGAGGCGGACCAGCTCAAAGGCCTTGACCATAATATCCGGCTCATGGTTCCGCACCGCGCCGGAGCTGAGCTCCACGCCGTTGCAGACCAAATCATACTGGAACGCGGTGATGGACAGCGGGTCGACCTCGCCCCGCTCGGCCTTTTCTAGGATCTCCAGGCCGCCGTTGGGCATGGAGAAGGGATTATGGCAGAATTCCAGCTCGCCGCTCTCCTCGCCGATCTCATACATGGGGAAATCAACGATCCAGCAGAATTCATAGCGCTCCTTGTCCATATGACCGGGGACCGCCGCGCCCAGCTTCGCCCGCAGGACGCCCGCCGTCTTCTGGGCCGCCAGCTTCTTGCCCGCCGTCACGCCGACAAAGCAGCCCGGCGTCAGGCCCAGCGCCGCGGTGATCTCCGCCTGCTTTTCCGTCAGGAATTTGGAAATGCCGCCGGCAAAATTACCGCTCTCGTCGACCTTGAACCAGTAGGGCTTGTTCCCCGCCTGGACCTCGACCTCGTTGCAGAGCTTATCGACCGCCTTCCGCGCCAGGCTGCAATCCGGCACGACGATGGCCTTGACGGTATTGCCCGCCGCAAAGGGCGCAAACTCGCTGCCTGCGACAAGGGCCGTCATATCCTGCACCTCCAGGTCGATCCGCAGGTCCGGCTTGTCCGAACCGTAGCGGTCCATGGCATCCCGGTAGGCGATGCGGCGGAACGGCGCATCCGACGCGACATGGTACGCGCCGTACTTGGCGAAGATCGGCGGCAGCACGTCCTCCAGGACGGCGAAGACATCGTCCTGATCGGCAAATGCCATCTCCATATCCAGCTGGTAAAATTCGCCGGGGCTGCGGTCGCCGCGGGCGTCCTCATCGCGGAAGCAGGGGGCGATCTGGAAATAGCGGTCAAAGCCCGCCGTCATCAGCAGCTGTTTGAACTGCTGCGGGGCCTGGGGCAGCGCGTAAAATTTCCCCGGGTGCTTCCGGGCCGGGACGAGATAGTCCCGCGCGCCCTCGGGGCTGGAGGCCGTCAGGATCGGCGTCGTGATCTCCAGGAAGCCGTGGGCCGTCATCGCCTGGCGCAGCGCCGCGACGACATTGCAGCGCAGCACGATATTATTCTTGACCGCCGGGTTGCGCAGGTCCAGATACCGGTACTTCAGGCGCACCATCTCGTCGGCGTCCCGGCTGCGGTTGATCTCAAAGGGCAGCTCATTGTGGCGGCAGCGGCCGAGAATCTCGATCTTCTCCGGCACCACCTCGATCTCGCCGGTGGCCAGCTTCGGGTTCTTGCTCGCCCGCTCCCGGACGGTGCCCGTCACCGCGATGGTGGATTCTTTGTTGACACTCTTGACGATCTGCAGCATCTCCGCCGTCTCGATGACGACCTGGGTCGTGCCGTAGAAGTCGCGGACGACGACGAAGGCAAAATTCGCGCCGACCTCGCGGACATTCTCCATCCAACCGACGATCTTCACCTGCTTCCCGGCGTCGGCCAGGCGCAGCTCGTTGCACGTATGCGTTCTGGATTGAAACATGCTCGTTCCCTCTTTCTTTCTCGTTATTCTAAGATGATCGGCCCCTGATTGGCCTCCGCCATCGTCTCCTGGATGCGGGACGCGGCAGCCTCCGGCGTCAGCGCCTCCTGCTGGCCGGTGGCCAGGTCCTTGAGGGCGACTGTCCCAGCGGCGATCTCATCCTCGCCCAGCAGGGCGGCGAAGCGGATGCCCATTTTATTGGCGTACTGCAGCTTCGCCTTGAATTTCTTCTGCTCGGCGTAGAGCTGCACCCGGATGCCCTGCTGCCGGAATTGGGTCGCCAGTTGGATGGCTGGGGCCATCTCCTCGCCCATCGGCAGGATGATGACATCGCAGGGCGCCACCGGCAGCGCCGGATTCAGCAGCCCCTGCTCACCCAGGACATAAAACAGCCGCGTCAGCCCGATGGAGATGCCGACGCCCGGCAGCTGCCGGTCCGTATAATACTCCGCCAGGTTGTCATACCGCCCGCCGGAGCAGACGGAGCCGATCTCCGGGTGATCCAGCAGGACCGTCTCGTAAACCGTCCCGGTGTAATAGTCCAGCCCCCGGGCGATGGTCAGGTCCACCGCGAAATTCTCCGCCGGGACGCCGAAGCCCGCCAGCGACTGCACCACCTGCGTCAGCTCCGCCAGGCCCTGGTCAAAGACCTCGTCTCTGCCCTGGTAAGCAGCCAGCGCCGCCAGGACCTCTTCGTTCGTGCCGGAGATGGCCATGAAGTCCAGGATGCGCCCGGCCTGCTCCGGATGCAGCTGCAGATCGTCCTCCAAAATCTTGCGGACGTTCTCCGCGCCGATCTTATCCAGCTTATCCACCGTGCGCATGATATCCCCCGCCACGGCGGAAAGGCCCTGCATGGCATAGAAGCCGTTCAAAATCTTCCGGTTATTCACCCGGATCTGGAACCGGCGCAGCCCCAGGGAGCGGAATGTTCTGCAGATGATGGACGGGATCTCCGCCTCGTTGAGGATGGAGAGCTTGCCGTCGCCGATGATGTCGATATCCGCCTGGTAAAATTCGCGGAACCGGCCCCGCTGGGCCCGCTCGCCCCGGTAGACCTTGCCAATTTGATACCGGCGGAACGGGAACGAGAGCTCGTTATAGTGCAGCGCCACATACTTGGCCAGCGGCACCGTCAGGTCAAAACGCAGCGCCAGGTCGGCGTCGCCCTTGGAAAAGCGGTAGATCTGCTTCTCCGTCTCGCCGCCGCCCTTGGCCAGCAGCACGTCCGCCGATTCGATCAGCGGCGTGTCCAGCGGGGTGAAGCCGTAGAGACTGTAGGTCTCCCGCAGGACATGCATCATCCGTTCCATCTGCATCTGCGGCCCCGGCAGCAGCTCCATAAAGCCGGATAGGGTCCGCGGTTTGATTTTTTCCATTGCAATGTTCCTTTCTATCGTCTTTGGCATACGCTGTTTGGTGTTCTGTCGTAATTATAATGTATCGCAAAAAAAGAAAGCGCTCCCGTGCCATGCCAAACATGGGACGAGAGCATCTTTTTAACCATGCTTCGTGGTGCCACCCAATTTCAGCCCGAAGGCCCTTTCCGCTCTGCATACAGGCCAGAGCACGCCTGCGATTTCGGCCAGACCGGCCTTATACGCCCGCTCCGCGGATGTCCTTCCAGGCGCTGTGGTCAGGGACTTTCAGCTGCCGCCCCCTCTCTGTGGGCCAGATCGCCGCCTGTACTGCTTCCGCTTCGTCGCGTTATCAATAGATTTTATCGCACGGACCGCTTGGGGCGCACCATCTCGCGCCAGTCCAGATCGCCCCGCTGCAGGCCCAAGATCAGCATCTCCGCCGAGGCGAGGTTCGTCCCGCAGGGGACGTTGTGCTTGTCGCAGTTGCGCAGCGTCTCGATCACCTGCTGGTCCTCCCACGGGTCGCGATTGTCCGGGTCGGTAAACATGAAAACAAGGTCGATCTCCCCATAGGCGATGCGCGCATCGATCTGCTGATGGCCGCCGTTTTTATGGGAGAGGAACATGGTGATGGGAAGCCCCGTCGCGTCCGCGATCAGCCGCCCTGTCGTCGCAGTGGCATAAAGATTGTGCTTTGCCAGGATGCTTTTATATGCAATGCAAAACTGCACCAAAAGTTCCTTTTTCTTATCCTGAGCCGTTAATGCGATGTTCATTCAATATCCCTCCTACACAACCACAACATCCGCTGCGCCGCATCAGAACCGCATCAGGGGCATTTTCCGCCCCAGCAGGCGGCGCGCAATATGTAAACACGCTGCGGCGGCGCCGCGTTTCGTCTCCAAAACCAGCGGCCTTCCCCTGGCCGCAGCCAGTGTTACATGAAAATCTTCCGGCACCAGCCCCAACAGCGGCAGGCCGACGCCATCCATAATATCATCCACCGTCATTCTCATCCGCCGGTAGGCCCGGGGACTGACCCGGTTGACCACCAGCTTCGCCGGGACCTCCTCCGGCAGCCGCCCCGCGACACACGCGCCATCCCGCAGGGAGGCCGGGTCCGCATTGGCGACGACGATCACCCGGTCCGCCCGGTGGGCCGCCAGATAAAAGCCCGCGCCCACGCCAGCCGGCGCATCGAGAATGCAGAAATCAAACAGCTGCCGCACCTCGTCCAGCAGGGCGAAAAACGCTGCCGCATCGATCTCCTCCGGCGTATCATTCACCGGCGCTGTCAGCAGGTAGAGGTTCGGGATCTCCGGATGGGGCGCCACCTGCTCCAAGCGGTAAGCCCCGGAGAGCAGCTCATCAAAAGAGAGCGGCGCGCTCTGGGCAAGCCCCAGGGAAATATCCAGGTTGCGCAGGCCGACAT
>CAKTTR010000080.1 GCA_934615645.1 uncultured Oscillospiraceae bacterium
CTTTATTTGCGCCTGCGGGCGCAAACTCTGCGAGGCTTTTTTGACAGTCTGAAAAGGACCCGCTGCCAAAAAGCAGCGGGTCCTTTTGCGCCATGTTATATATGGTGCGATTTCCGTGTTCAAAAAATCCGCGGGGAAGCGGTCCGGGTGGCCGCTTCCCCGCGTTGGGGTTCCGATTAGCGCATGAGCTCGTAATAGTACTGCATCACGGTGGCAAATTCTGCCCGGGTGATGGGGTTCAGGGGCAGGACGGTGCCGTCGGTGTAGCCGGACAGGAGCTTGTTTTCGACTGCCCACTCCATGGCGTTGTGGGCGTAGCTGCTGATGCTGGCGCTGTCGCGGAAGCGGCTCACCAGCTGGCCGCTGACGGCCGGGGAACCGGCGTTACGGTAGAGCAGCGCGATCATATCCTGCCGGGAGATGCTCCGGTCCGGCTGGAAGGTGCCGTCCGGGTAGCCGGAGACGACCTGGTTGCTGTACGCCCACTGGACGCACGGGGCGTACCACGCCGCCGGGCTGACATCCGGGAAGATCTGGGTGATATCCGGGCGGGCCGCGCCGGACATGGCGTAGAGGACCTGGGCCGTCTGCGCCCGGGTCGTCTTGCCCTCGGGGCAAAAGACGCCGTTGCCCTGGCCGCTCATCAGGCCATAGGCCGTGACCGTTTCGACAGCGTCGTGATACCAGGCGCCCTCCGGGACGTCGACGTAGCTGCCCAGGGGCTCGCAGTCGTCCTTGCTCCATTTGGCGTAGGCATCCTGCAGCCAGGCGTTGCGCTTTTGCAGGTAATTCTGCAGGAAGGCTGTCTGGGACTCCCAGGTCTTGCCGCCGGGGTGCTGGGCCGTGTAGTAGGTATCGCCGTTCCAGATCAGTTCGTTGGCGGCGACGGAGGGGGCCAGCTGGCGGAGATAGTCGTCAAAGCTTTTCAGCGAGCCGCTGGCACTGCCGCTGGCGCCGCAGAGCACGTTGGAAATGAGCGGCGCGGTCTTCTGCGTGTATTCCTGCTGCACGGCCATGCGGAAGTCGCCATTTTGATACAGCGCCCGGACGTACGGGTCATACAGGACGAAGAAGCCCTCCGGGTCGGCGCAGGCGGTGTTATTCGCGCCGGTGCCGGTGCCGAAGCTCAGGTCGTAGTCCCAGATGGGGCCCATGTGCATCGGGCCGTCGCCGGTCTCTTTATATAAGTAGGAAGAGGTGTGGAACCCATCGGGGTTCTTGGAGAGCTCGTTGATGATATAGCACTGAGCCGCGCTGGTGAGGTCGACATAATCCTGCAGCGTCTTGCCGTTTTGCGGCTGGCCGGTGAAGAGAATGTCCTCATACGTCTGGTAATAGCTGGCGATGTAATCCATCTCCGCCTGGCTGCAGCACTCGGGACGCTTGACGACGACATAATAGCCCCGCTTTGTGACGAAGTAGCATAGCTCTTCCTGGGCGCGGGTGGCAAAATCCATCTCCAGCAGGTAGCCGCCGGTGATGTCCGCCGGGGACTGCATCCCGGTGGTGTAGCGGTAGGTCGCGCCGTTGGCCGTTGTCGCCTGGGCAAGGGGCAGGGTGGTCAGGTCGTCAATGGCGGCGTTGGCTTCTTCGTTCAGCTTTTCCAGGTCGGTGATATCGACGCGGCCGCTGGCGATCTCGACCTTTTCGGACAGCTGGTATGCGCCCCGGTATTCGCCGTCATAGTAAAGGCTTACCGGGCGGTACTGCAGGGCCGGGTCCATCTGCATTGCACCGGCCAGGTCAAAGGCGAGGCTGTTGCGCAGCAGGGAGGGGTCAAAGTAGTTGGCGAGCAGGACCCAGGTCTTGTTGCTGTTGGCGGCATCGCCGGACGAGAGCAGGTCGGCTTTTTTGTCCAGCTTGATCTGGTAGGGCTTTTTCGCGCCCTTCCAGGTGGAGTTGCCCCGGCCTTTGATCTGCTTGAGCTTGCCGGCATTCACCGTGCCGCCGGTCTCGTCCAGCAGGATCATGCTGCCGGTGGCTTTGTTGGATTTATCCTCGCTGGCCTCGACCCAGGTGCGGCCCTGGTTGACCGGGTCGTCGCTGGTGAGAAACAGGGCGCTGACGCCCTCGGTCGTCTGGAAGACGATCTTCTGCACTGCGGTATCGCTGCCGGATTTGGCACGGAGCGTGATGGTGTACTGGGTGCGCGTTCCGCCGCACAGGGCGGGCAGATCCAGCGCCTGGCCGCTCTGCAGCCCGGTGGCGGAGCTGGTACCTGCGGCGGAGACGGCAGCGTCCGGGTCCGTAAGCGTAAAATACAAGGGGACCTGCGACGCCGTTTTCCCGCCGGGCAGGATGAGATACGTCGTATCGCCGACGACGGTGGCGTTGATCCGCGTCGCGGTATTGTCCGCTTCGGCGTAGGCGTAGAAGCTTGAAAATTGGAGCTCCTTCGCGTTTGCGCCGATCGTCAGGCACGCCAGCAGCAGGCAGAGCAGCCCGGCGGCCCAAAGTCCTTTCCATTTCTTCATAAAGCGTTCTGCCTGCCGGAACTGGCAGGCTTTCCTCCTTTGCCTTCCCATTGCGTTGGGGATTTGCGCCGCTGGACGCATTCGCGGGCGCGAAACGTCATACGGCCTTACATATATTATAGCAGAATCGGCAAGATTCGCAAGGCAAAGTTTCCGCCCGGGGTTCCGTTCCGGCGAAAGGGAGAAAAAACTGGGGAGAATTTATGCTTTTTTCTGGTTTTTTCGTGATTGTGCTAAAAAACGAGAATGAAAACTATGGAAAACGCCGGGAAATCCGGCCCTTTGTTGACAGTATCTGGAGAATGTGATACAATCAGACTGGTGAAACTCCCTGTTTCGGGGAAGAAAAAAGGAGGAACTCACGATATGAAGGAGACGAAACGACCGCTGGCTCGCGGCGGCTTGTGCCTGCTGCTGATCTGCGCCCTGCTCATCAGCATCTGCCCAGCCGCATTGGCCAAGGCAGCGCCTGTTCCGCTGCCGGAGGACAAAATGTTGATCTCGCAGACAGATTATGACATTGCGCCCGGTATGACGGAATCTCAAGTCATTCTGAATAACGCCGAGGGCAGCAATCAAGTCCTGGGCTATATGGCGACGATCTCGCCCGGCGCCCAGGTGACGTTCAAAGCGTCCTATGGCAGCTACTATACCAAGGGCAGCACCCCGAAGAGCCGTGCAGCCCTGGCAGAAAGCGGCCTGAAATGGGACCTTAGAACGACGACGTCCCAGGCCAAAAGCTACGAAGCCGCCACCGGCGACACCGTTGTCACCGCCATCAACGCGGACTACTTCAATATGCAGACCGGCCAGTGCACCGGGTACCTCATCATGGAGGGCAACCTCATCCAGACCGGCCGCCTGTATGACGACGGCAGCAAGGCCTATGAGCCGTATTTCGCGGTCCTGAAGGACGGGTCCTATGTCATCCGCGACGCCGGTACCCCGACGGACGATGTCATGGAAGCCATCTCCGGCCCGTTCTATCTCGTCAAAAACGGCGAGATCTGCGACGGCCTGGACCCGACGGGCAAGGCCCCCCGGAACTCCATCGGCATGAAGGCCGACGGCACCGTCGTTCTGTTTATGGCCGACGGCCGACAGGGCGTCTCGAACGGCATGACGCTCTATGAAATTGCCGAGATGCAGAAGGCCCAGGGCGTTGTGACGTCCATCTATCTCGATGGCGGCGGCTCTGCGACCTATGCCTCCCGCCACGGCGGCGGCAGCCTGGAAATCCAGAACCACCCGTCCGACGGCGCGGAGCGCGTCGTCGCCTCGTCGCTGCTCGTCGTCTCGACGGCGAAGCAGACCGGCAAGTTTGACCACGCGGTGCTGGAGCCCAACAATGCGCTCTACATCGCCGGGGCCAAGGTGCAGTTTACGGCCAGCGGCGTCGACGCTGGCGGCTATGCGGCGGAGATCCCGGCGGGCTGCAAATGGGCGCTGTCCGACAAGGCCTATGGCACAATCGACGCCAGCGGCCTGTTCCAGTCCAATGGCACCTGCGGCACCGTCACGGTGAATCTGATGCGAGGCGACGAGGTCGTCGGTACGACGGCAATCGAGGTACAGGAGCCGGACGAGCTCTATTTTGCCTCCCGCTCTCTGAACCTCTCGTTCAAGCAGTCCAGCGATCTGGGCTTGACGGCAAAGTACAAGACCCGCGCCATGGAGCTGGGCGGCTATGTCTTTGACTGGACCATCACCCCGGCGTCCGCGGACCAGAAGCCTGCGGACATCGGCACGTTCGACGGCAACACCTTCACCGCCGTCAAGGCCAAGGATACCCGCAGCGCCACCGTCACGGTCAGCTACAAAAAGGCAGACAGCACCGTGATGACGGACACCATCTCCCTGGAGATCGGCCGGATGCCGACGGTCCTGTTCGACTTTGAGCCGGACGCGGAAGGCAATCTGCTGAAGGTCGGCAACTCTGACTGGGGCAATGCCAGCTACGGCAACGCCTTCGGCGACGAGAATATGGAGCTGACCTATATCAGCTGGGACGATGAGACGAACCTCCCGGGGACGGTCACCAAGCGCGGCCCGTTCACCTTCGGCGGCGAGTACATCTCCAATATTTACGACAAGACCTATGACCCGACTGCCTACATCCTCGGCAGCGCCGGGTACACGTTCTTCACCTGGCACACCAGCTATATGCAGGAGAATTCCGCCACGGCGGAGATCGTGAACGCAGACCGAGGCCAGGTCCGCTTCGGCGACTACGCCCTGCGGCTGGACTATGATTATACGAACCTGAACCCCGGGTATCGGAATGTCAACGAATATCTCTACTACTGCTCCACGTCCGAGGAAGCCAAGACGGACCTCTACGCGGGCTATGAGATCGACGGCACGCCGTCCGGCCTGGGTGTCTGGATCTACGCCCCGGAGGGCACGCCCAACTACTGGCTGTGGACGAACATCGCGTATTACGACGCCAACAGCGACAGCTACAAGCGCGGCTACCTGCATTTCAAGACCCAGGAGGGCCGCAGCATCCAGTATAACGGCATTTACTGGGACGGCTGGATGTACTGCGAAGCGGACCTGACGCCGTATGCCCAGTACGTCACGCCGGAGCATCCCTTGAAGCTCGTCAACGGCATGCCGCTGATCCTGATGACCTTCATCCCCGGCGGCAGCGCCAGCGAAAACGGCGACAAGATCCCCATGGGCGATTTCGCCAAGGGCAGCATCTACTTCGATAACTTCCGCCTCGTCTATGGCGACACCGTGGACGATATGGACAACCCCGAGATCACCGCGCTGCAGCTCAACGGCACGGAAGCCGCGGCAGACGGCTCCACGGTCGTGACCAGCAGCAAGGTCGATATCACGGCGGCCTTCCAGGATCCGGTCAATGATAACACCACCGGCATCAACACGGAAAAGACGGCCATCTATGTCGACGGCCAGCGCCAGACGCTGACCAAGAGCACCGAGACGGCGGCTGCCGCGTCTGTGACCCTGCCCAACGGCACCCACAGCGTGACGCTCAATGTCATCGATGGCTTCGGCAACCTCTCGACGACCACCCGCTACTTCACTGTGAAGGACGCCAAGAGCAGCTACGGCGCTGTTGTCCTCACCGGGAAGGAGATGGCAGAGCTGGGCAAGGACTACACCCTGACCCTCACGTCTGCCGGTTCGGACAAGCTGAACGACGTCACGGCGAAGATCCGCTTCAACGCGAGCTTCGGCACGCCGTCTGTCACCTTCCCCGCCGGGAGCACCGGCAAGAGCACCCTTGACGGCGATATCCTGAATCTGGAGATCAGCGGCGCGGTCAAGTCCGGCGCGCTGGCGACGGTGACCTTCCACGTCGACCCGGCGACGCCCCAGGGCACGAACCTGGTCTACAGCGTGGAGGCCGGGACCTATCGCGACGGCGAGGCGGCCCTGACCTTTGCCCAGGAGGCTGCATCCGTCAGCGTCCAGGCGCCTTACCGCATCACGGCGGATATCATGACCGTCGGCGGCAACGGCAAGATCTATGTGACAAAGGCCGACGGCTCCAAGCCCGGGAAGATGCAGGTCTACCTGGTCCGCGACGGCGAGGAGGACGAGCTGGTCGGCACGACGAACCGTTCCGGCGTCCTGGTGACGAACCGCTTCTGCCGTACGGTTGGCGAGAAATTCTGCATCTATGCCAAGGCGGAGGACGGCCTGTCCTTCCAGTACAATGGCACGACCACCGGCATGGGCAGCGACGAGGTCACGCCGACGAACGTGCGCCTCAATGCCGTCAAGGATCCGGCGACGAGCATGGGCGTCTCCTGGTTCAGTGCACCGGAGTATACGGAAAAGGCTGCGGTCGTCCAGTATGTGGAAAAGAGCGCGTACGATTCCGGCAAGTATAACTTTACGAGCGAAGACGGCACCTGCACGAAGCACTCCTTCACCGGCGACAACGCTGCTTCGCAGATGAACACAGCCACCATGACCGGCTTGAAGCCCGGCACGACCTACTGCTACCGCGTCGGCGACGGCGTGGACGGCCACTGGTCGGAGATCGCGGAATTCACGACGGATACCGCCAAGCAGGACACCAGCTTCTTCATCCTGGGCGACACCCAGCTCTCCGGCAATGCGGAAGCGGATGCGGAGGACATCGCGACCCTGCGCGCCCTGGCGGCGAAGATCAGGGACACCGGCGCGACCTTCGGCCTGCAGACCGGCGACTATATCGACAACGCGGGCGAGCTGGGCAGCTGGGATGAGATCCAGAGCCTGTTTGCCGAGGAATTTGCCCGCTATCCCATCGTCCAGGTCATGGGCAACCATGAGTACTACGGCGATCTCTCCGGCCAGCACGCCGAGACGGCGTTCAACCTGCCGGACGAGGATTTCTACTCTGTGGAATACGGCAATGTTTACATGGCTGTCATCAACTGCAACGCAAACCTGGAAGCTGCGGCGAAGTGGCTTGTCCAGGATGCAGCCAAGTCGGATTGCCCCTGGAAGGTCCTGACAGTCCACCAGCCGCCTTACTACACGAACCCCAAGGGCTCCAGCGCCAACTATCACGATGCCCTGCCGGCAGCCGTGGATGAAGCGGGGATCGACTTTGTATTCTCCGGCCATGACCATGCCTATGCCCGCACCGAGCCCCTGACCGGCGGCAAGGTCGACAGCGAAAACGGCGCGGTCTACATGATCTGCGGCGACCTGGGCGAAAAGTCCCGGAGCAGCAGCTACATCGCGGAGGACAACGAAGACTTCCACTTTGCAACGATCGACCAGAACTACGACGCCATCTATCTCGTCGCCAGCACGTCCGGCAACGACATGACCGTCACGGCGTATAACGTCGATGGTACGGTCGTCGACAGCTACACGATGCACCATACGACGGCCTGCGAGCGCGACGGCCACAAGTACGTCTACGACCGTGCGGCCGGGACCCTGGCCTGCTCCGTCTGCGGCGAGTCGAATGCCCGCTACACCGGCTGGGCGACGGACAGCATCAACGGCGGCAGCATGTACTTCCTGGCGGGCCGCTACAAGACGGGCTGGTTCCGCACCGGCCTCAAGGCGGAGGATGTCCACCACTTCGACGAGAAGACGGGCATTGCCCACAAGGTCACCATCGTGGAGGATGTCCCCACGACCTGCACCGTCCGCGGCCACTTCAAGCTGCGTTGCGAATGCGGCCAGACCTACGCGGACGATTATGAAGCCCCCATGGGCCACCACTTTGACGCGTTTACCCGCCCGGACGGCAGCGTCTATTACGTCTGCTCCACCTGCGGCGAGATCTCCGACACGAACCTGCCCTTTATCGATCTGGAGCCGAATGCCTGGTATCTGGACGCGGTTGACTTCGTCTACCAGAGCCAGTACTTCAGCGGTACCT
>CAKTTR010000081.1 GCA_934615645.1 uncultured Oscillospiraceae bacterium
GGACGGCGTCCTGGACTGGCGGCAGCCCGCGCCCCCGGAGGAGCTGGAGGACAGCTTCCAGCGCTGCTCCGGCGCAAAGCCCCTGAGCCGCACCGAGCCCAACGCCTACCGCCTCCGGGGCACGCCGGAGCCCGACGGCTTCCTGCACCTGATCTGCGGCGTCGTCTCGACCCAGGATCTGCTGGACGCCGCCCACCGCTATGACGCGACGGTCACGGCGTTCCTCGCCGCCGTCATGGCCCAGGTCATCATTGAGCTGCAGCAGGCCGAGCGGCGGCGGCCCAAGCCGGTGAAGATCACCGTCCCCGTCAATCTCCGCAAGCTCTTCGGCAGCCGGACCCTGCGGAATTTTGCCCTGACCCTCAACCCCGGCGTCGACCCCCGCCTGGGGTCCTTCACCCTGGAGGAGCTCTGCCGCCAATTCTCCCTGCAGATCGCCCAAGAGGCGACGCCCCAGCTCATGGCCGCCCGCATCTGCGCCAATGTGAGGCCCCAGCGGGCCATGGTCCTGCGCTGTATGCCCGTGCCCATCAAAAACCTGGCCATGCGCCTGGTCTACGCCCGGGTCGGCGAGCGAAAGGGCTGCCTGAATATCTCGAACCTGGGCCGCGTCACCCTCCCCGCCGCCCTGCAGCCCTATGTTCAGCGGATGGAATTTATCATCGGCGTCCAGGCGACGTACCCCAATAATTGCTCCGTCGTCAGCTGCGGCGATGTGACATGCATCAATATGATCCGGAACATCCAGGAGCCAGAGCTGGAGCGGCGCTTCTTCTCCCGCCTGGTAGAGCTGGGCATCCCGGTCAAGGTGGAGAGCAACCAGGTTTGAGCTTGTCAAAAACGAGTTTTTGACAAGCTCTCAAACGAGACCCGCTTCGCTGGGCTCTCGTTTGAGGGGATTGCAGCTCGCTGCAGCGCACTCACAGCGCGCCTTTGGCGCACTGTTCGCACGTTTGCGAGCTGAGAAGAGTTTTTCCCGACTATGCGCTGCATGGGTTCGACTTAGCCAATCGCGCTGCGCTGCGCTTGCGCTCTTGGAGTCTCACCCACTTGCCGCCGGAAAAAACGGATTGGACTTTATTTGCGCCGTGCGCGGCGCAAACTCTGCGAGGCTTTTTTACGAGGCTTTTTTACAAGGCTTTTTTCTAACCCAGCGGGTGGCCGCTGGGGATTGAGGTGATTTATTTATGTATTGTGTCAAATGCGGCGTCCGGCTGGATGATAGTCTGGATCGCTGCCCCCTGTGCGGTACGCCGGTCTGGCGGCCCGACGCCCAGACGCCGGACTCCCCTGCCAGCTACTCCCGGCTCTATCCGGTCCGCAATCACGCCGCCCGGATCGCCGACGCTGCGGTGTTGACGGTCCTGCTCGCTATCGCCGCCCTGATCAGCCTGATCTACTGCCTGCGCAATTACGGTGCGGCGGCCTGGTCCGGCTATGTGATGCTGGGCATCGCCACGGCGTATGTGATCCTCGTGCTGCCCCTCTGGCTGCGGCACCCGAACCCCGTCGTTCTCATCCCCATCGCCCACGCGGCCATCGGGGGCTATCTCCTCTATATCAATGCCAGGACCGGCGGCGGCTGGTTTTTGTCCTTTGCCTTCCCCCTCGTCTGCCTGTCCGCCCTGCTGCTGACGGGCTGCACGGCGCTGTTTCGCTATGTCCGGGGGCGGCGGCTGTATATCACCGGCGGCGCGCTGCTGGCCATCGGCGGCTTCAGTATGCTGATGGAGTTTTTCGCCCACCTGACCTTCGGCACGCCGATGTTCCACTGGTCGCTGTATGTCGTCAGCGGCTGCGGCCTGGCGGGGATCTTCTTTGTCCTGAGCGGCTTTATCCGCCCGCTGCACGCCTGGATGGAGCGAAAATTCTTTGTCTGATTTCTTGTCTGCTTTGTTCTTTGCGGGATTTTTTTGCAAAAACCCCCGAAAAATGCGCAAAACCGCTTGACAAGCACCCCGGGATGCGCTACTATATAGCCAACCTATCGAGTAGGTATCTCACCAGAAAGGAGCGCGCCGCTATGACGAACCGTTTCGCACGCTGCATGACCGCCCGCATGTGCATGCCCCTGGGCATGGGCACGGCTTGTGCTGCCCTGCGTATGATGCAGCGGTGTTCTCCCGTCGGTCGGTGTTGACGCGGCCTTCTGTGATGCAAACGATCACGCCGGGAGACTTCCGTTTCCCGGTTTTTTTCGTCTGATTTTGCTGTAAGAAGGAGGCAGTCGTATGCAGCGCCGATTCCCCACCCTGCTCCGGGCCAATTTCCGCAACGGCCGAATGTGCCTGGCCCATTAGAACGTACATGAACTGCATGGATAAATTGGAATAGATAAATTTAGCATATTATAAAAGAAAGGTTGATTTTCCCATGAAAAAGTTTCTTGCAACGCTTTGCACCGGTTTTCTGCTCCTCGGCCTGCTGGCAGGCTGCGGCAGCAAGAGCGACTCTGTGACCATCGCCGTCCCCAACGATACGACGAACGAAGCCCGCGCCCTGCTCCTGCTGCAGGATAACGGCTACATCACCCTGAAAGACGGTGCCGGCATCACCGCCACCGTCAACGACATCGCCGAGAACCCCTACAACATCTCCTTCAAGGAAGTCGAAGCAGCCCAGCTGCCCAATGTCCTCAAGGATGTCGACTACGCCATCATCAATTCCAACTACGCCATCGACGCCGATCTCGACCCGATGTCCGATTCCCTCCTGATGGAAGGCTCCTCCTCCGCTTACGGCAATATCCTGGCCGTCAAGGAAGGCAATGAGGATTCTGACGCCATCAAGGCCCTGGTCGCCGCCCTGGAGAGCCAGGAAGTCGCCGACTTCATCAACTCCGAATACAAGGGCGCTGTCGTCAGCACCGTCGACAACCCCGGCACCGGCTTTGACGACTCCGTCGATTACGACGCCCTGGCTGGGACGACGATCTCCGTCGCCGCCTCCCCCGCCCCCCACGCGGAAATTCTGGAAGTCGCCAAGAAGATCCTCGCCGAGAAGGACATCACCCTGGACATCATCGAATTCACCGACTATGTCCAGCCCAATAACGTCGTCGAAAGCGGCGAGGTCGACGCCAACTACTTCCAGCACACCCCGTATCTGGATGACTTCAATGCCGAGAACGGCACCCACATCGTCGCAGCAGCAACGATCCATGTCGAGCCGATGGGCCTGTACGGCGGCAAGCAGGACTCCCTGGATGCCATCAAAAAGTAATTCTTAAAAATACGGAGATAACGCCAGCACAACGGTCGCCGGCGTTATTTCCATTTGGAGGAACCACATGATCCAGATCCAACACCTGACAAAAACCTTCCAGACCGCCGCCGGAACCGTGGAGGCCCTGAAGGATATCAGCCTGACGATCCCCGACGGCGAGATCTACGGCATCATCGGCATGAGCGGCGCAGGCAAGAGCACCCTGGTGCGCAGCATCAATATGCTGGAGCGCCCGACGGGTGGCCAGATCCTCATCGACGGCCGCGACATCGGGGCCCTCTCCCAGGCCGAGCTGCGCCGGGAGCGCCGGAATATCACAATGATCTTCCAGGGCTTTAACCTCTTGATGCAGCGGACCTGCCAGAAAAACGTCTGCTTCCCCCTGGAACTGGCGGGCATGAAAAAAGCCGACGCCATGCGCCGCGCCGCCGAGCTTCTGGAGCTGGTGGGCCTGGGGGATAAATGCAAGAGCTACCCCGCCCAGCTCTCCGGCGGCCAGCAGCAGCGGGTGGCTATTGCCCGCGCCCTGGCGACCCGGCCCAGGATCCTGCTCTGCGACGAGGCCACCAGCGCCCTAGACCCGCAGACGACCCAGTCCATCCTCGGTCTCATCCGGGATATCCACGATAAGCTGGGCATCACCGTCATCGTCATCACCCACCAGATGAGCGTCGTCGAGCAGATCTGCACCCGCGTCGCCATTCTGGATAGCGGCGCTGTCGCCGAGGAGGGCGAGGTCAGCAAGGTCTTCGCCGCGCCCCAGTCAGAAGCGGCAAAGCGCCTGGTCTATCCCGACGGCTACGAGCAGAGCGCCGTCGTCTTTGACCCGGGCAGCATCCTGCGAGTCGTCTTCAATGGCGCCAACGCCGCCAAGACGCCGCTGATTGCCCAGATGGCCATGGACGAAAATATCGCCGCCAGCATCCTCTCCGCCTCGACCCGCAGCATCGGCGACGTGGCCTATGGCAATATGCTCCTGGGCATTCCCGGCGGCCCGGCAGAGCGGGAGCGCGCCGTGCGATATCTGAAAAGCATCCCGGATATTCTTGTAGAGGAGGTCTCGAAGCATGTCTGAATTCTTCGCATCCGACGCCTTCCAGACTGCGCTGGACGTCCTGAAAAACCAATTCCCCCTGGCCATTTGGGAGACGGTCTATGTCACCGTACTCTCCACGTTCTTTGCCATCGTCATTGGCCTGCCCCTGGGCGTTTTGCTGGTGGCGGGCGACGAGGGGCGCATCCTGCATATCCCCAAGGGCGTGCTGCATGTTCTGAATGTCATCATCAACCTGCTGCGCTCGGTCCCGTTCCTGATTTTGATGATCCTTGTCTTCCCCCTGACCCGGGCCATTGTCGGCACCGTCGTCGGCACCCCGGCGTCCATCGTGCCGCTGGTCATCGCCGCGTTTCCGTTCATCGCCCGCCTCGTCGAAGGCAGCCTGCGGGAGGTCAACCCGAACATTATCGAGACGGCCCAGTCCATGGGCGCATCCCCGATGCAGATCATCTGCAAGGTCATGCTCCCGGAGAGCGTGCCGTCCCTCATCTCCAACGCCACCATCGCCATCACGACTGTCCTGGGCTACTCGGCCATGAGCGGCATCATCGGCGGCGGCGGCCTGGGCAAGATCGCCATCAACTATGGCTATTATCGTTACCAGTATATCATCATGGCCTTCGCCGTCGTGTTCCTGATCGTCCTGGTCCAGATCTTCCAGAGCCTGGGCACCCATCTGGCCATCAAGTGTGATAAGCGTCTGAAATAATGCGCGCCTATCTAAGGAGGTTGCAGCAATGATTTCTACCAAAGGCCGATACTCCATCCGCATCCTGCTGGACCTGGCGGAGCATCGCAACGGCAAATACATCCCCATGAAAGAGGTCGCGGCCCGGCAGGAGATCTCCCTGAAGTACATTGAGAAGCTCATGCCCGCCCTGAAATCCGCCGGCCTGATCGACAGCACCCACGGCGTCGGCGGCGGCTACCGGCTGTCCCGGGAACCGGACCAGTACACCCTCTGGGAGATCCTGTGTCTGGCCGAGGGCGACCTGGCCCCCGTCTCCTGCCTCCAGCCCGGCGCGGCCCCCTGCTCCCGCGCCGCCGAATGCCGGACCCTCCCCGTCTGGCAGGGCTATTATGACCTGACGCAGCAGTACTTCTCCGGCATCACCCTCGCCGATCTCATGAACGCCCCCGCAGGGGATAATTACGTGATCTAAACCGCAAATTTGATGGGTGGCCGCAACAAGAAATGGAGCGTATCAGTTTCGATACGCTCCATTTCTTATGCCAACACGCTCCGTACCCATGCACACACCCCGCAACCAAGCACGCACCCTTGGCTCTCCCTCTGGGAGAGCTGTCACCGCAGGTGACTGAGAGGGCCTTGCAGTCTTTCCTAAATTCATACGCACACACCGCCCCCTGTCACCCCTCTCCGGCCTCGCTTCGCTCGTCCACCTCTCCCAAAGGGAGAGGCAAGAGCTGCGCGCACAAAACCAAACGCTATAAAAACAGGCACAGCAGATGATCCTGCTGTGCCTGTTCACTGTCTAATGCGGTCCGCTCATTTGAGCGAAGCAGGTCGCATTTGACCTTATTCAATCGCCAACCGGCGGACCTCCGGCTCCTTCTTGGTCAGCTTCGGCATGGTCAGCGTCAGGACGCCGTCGTTGAATTTCGCCTGCATGGCATTCACATCGACGCCTTCGGTGCTGAAGCTCCGGCTGAACGCGCCGTAGGAACGCTCCTGGCGCAGGTAGCCGCCCTCGCCCTTTTCCTCGGCCTCGCTGTGCCGCTCGGCGCGGATGGTCATGTTGCCGTCGCCCAGCTCGATGTTGATGTCGTCCTTCTTAAAGCCAGGCAGGTCAGCCTCCAGGACGTAAGCATCGCCGGTGTCGCGGATATCCGTCTTAAATTCGGCAATGCCATTGCCGCCGAAGAACGCCCGCTCCATCTCTTCCATGGCCCGGAACGGATTGTAGTTGTGCAGTTCATTTTTCTTGGTATAAGGTGTCAAAAACATGATCGTTACCTCCAAACTGGCATCCCCCAGCGCCTTCGCGCCTCGGATGCTTTCTTTTTTATTTGTCTTTATCTTACGGCGATATTATGAATAAATCTCGCAGTATTTATGAACAGACCGTGAATTTTTAGCACTCGCAAAGATAGAGTGCTAAAAATTTCATTTTTGGGAACCCCTGCCAGTTTTCCCCGTCAAAATAGATGAAACCAAACAGAGCGCCCCGCGCTGGAAAGGAACAATCTATGAAAAAACTCACCCTATTTCTCTGCGCCCTGCTGCTTCTGGCCGCCCTGGCGGGCTGCGGCGGGCAAACCTCCACAGACACCGGCAGCCCCGCCGACCAAGCAGGCAGCCCCCCGTCAGACGCCATCCCGGTCGACGAGGTAGCACCGGACGCGGACCCGACGGACGCGCTCGCAGACGGCCAGTCCCTGAACTACGACGCAGACGCCGTCCCCAAGACCCCTGTCGACGCTGCGACGCCGATGGTCTTCGTCGAAGGCGCCCTCTATGTCAGCACCGGCCAGGTCAGCGACGTGGAAGGCCGCTGCGGCAATATGGACGGCGCGATCACCGCCACCGTCCCCGCGACCGAGACTCCCACCCAAGAGGGCGAATCCAACTTCGGCACCGGCTACGCCTATCAGATCGGCCCCGACGGCACCATCGAGATCCCCATGCGCCTGGACAGCGCCGCCGACCCCCAGTGGATCGTCTTTCAAAAAGAATCGTGTAAGTAACACCCCCAAGCGCGCCGGGAAACCGGCGCGCTTTTTTATCCAAAGCCTCGCAGAGTTTGCGCCGCGCACGGCGCAAATAAAGTTAAAATCATTTTTTCCGGCGGCGTGTACGTCGGGAAAAATACTTCTCGCCCTGCAAGTGTGGAATTTTCACGCCGAGGGCGTGAAAATTATGCGCGCAGCAGGGTGCAATCCCCTTCAAACGCGAGCCCAGCGAAGCGGGTCTCGTTTGAGAGGGTGTCAAAAATACTTTTTTGACACCCTCAGCGCCGGTAACCCGGCGCGCTTTTTGCGCCTTGCGCGGCCCGGGTCGGTATGGTAAAATGGGCATAGTGTTTTGACCCGCACAAGCGCGATGCGTGCCGCCGACCCAGGCCGTCCTCCGTCACGCAAGGCAGTCCATCGCCGCCTATTTTGGCGTTTGCCCCGCAAAGCATCCCGTGAGCCATACAAATTTTGCCAAAAATCCCCAAAACCCTGTTCTAAATCCGCGGGATCTATGCTATAATGACGCTAGAAGTATCAAATTTTCGGACCAATCATCCGCCCGGGCTGAAGCCCCCGGCGATTTTCGATTTGACGAAAGGAGCAACCATACATGGGACTCATCAAAGCTGCCCTGGGCGCTGCCGGTGGTGTACTGGCAGACCAGTGGAAGGAATATTTTTACTGTGACGCACTGGAAGCGGACGTTCTCGCCGTCAAGGGCGAAAAGCGGACCTCCGGCCGCTCGTCCAACCGCAAGGGGACGGAT